>CAZWFC010000088.1:0-12992 GCA_964632965.1 uncultured Rhodocyclaceae bacterium | reverse complement strand
GCGGCACCGTGGCGCCGAGCGCCTTGAGCACGTTGATCTGGCGCGGCGTGTTGTTGACGTGGTCGTCGCCGCGGATGACGTGGGTGATGCCCATGTCCCAGTCGTCGACGACGACGCAGAAATTGTAGGTCGGCGTGCCGTCGGCGCGGGCAACGATGAAGTCGTCGAGCTCGGCGTTGCCGATCTCGATGCGGCCCTTGACCTGGTCGTCCCAGGCGACGACGCCGTCCTGCGGATTGCAAAAGCGCACCACCGGCTCGACGCCGGCCGGGGGCGACGGCAGCGTCTTGCCCGGCTCGGGCCGCCAGCGCCCGTCGTAGCGCGGCTTTTCCTTCCTCGACTCCTGCTCGGCGCGCAGGGCGTCGAGCTCCTCTTTCGACGTGTAGCAATGGTAGGCCGTACCGGCGGCCAGCATTTGCGCGATGACTTCCTTGTAGCGGCCCATGCGCTGCATCTGGTAGAACGGCCCTTCGTCGTGTTCGAGGCCGAGCCACTGCATGCCGTCGAGAATGGCCTGCACCGCTTCCGGCGTCGAGCGCGCGACGTCGGTATCCTCGATGCGCAGAATGAACTGGCCGCCGTGGCGGCGGGCGTAGGCCCAGGCGAACAGCGCCGTGCGGGCGCCGCCGATATGCAGATAACCGGTAGGACTGGGTGCGAAACGGGTGCGAACTGTCATGGATATGCCGTTGGACGAATGATGGCCTGGAAAAAAACAGGCGACCGCTTGCGGTCGCACCTGCGATGAATCGACGAGGCCGTAGTTTAACCCGCGGTGCGGCCGCGGCCTAACGTCGCAGCAGATCGTTGCGGGCGGCCTCTGCCGAGGCCTCGACAGCGTCGCGCTCCTTACGGCATGGAATCCTGTGCCTCCAGCGCCGATATCAGCGTCGACCGCATGGGGAGCGGAAATTCATGCAATTTGAACAAGCTTCCCGCGGTCAATGCGTACCGGGCTGCACCGATAGCCGCAACGACTTGAGACGGGATTGGCCTTGTTCCTCGGAAATCTGTTTGAAACTTCCGATGCCCCATGAGAGTTCGTACTCGATGTAATAGGTTTTTCCTGTCTCGATTTCGTATGTCGCGGACGTGGAAGACGTTGTCGGCGCGTGGGCGGGATAAGCGGAAAACAGGTGTTTCCCCGCGTCGGACTGGAACTCGAAATAGCTGTTGTTGACGAGTCGGCCAATCTGCCGATTGTTCTGCATGACGTTGAAGTCCACCGCGCTCCCCACCAGGCTGGAGGGACGGAAGAAGTAAATTGTCGCCCGTCCCCGAGTCGAATCTTCAGGCGTGGGGGACGATGGCGCCGCAACCGCGTTGGCTCCCGCTTGCGGAAGCATCCTGGCGGGACGAAACCCGAGGTCGCGGTAGGCCGAGCCGATCCCCTGGCGAATGGCGGCGCTTGGACTTTCCGGTCTGATGCCATAGCCGATGCCGCGGGCGACATGTTCGGAACAGTTGCCGCGGGCCCACGCGCGGCCATCGCCCGGCGCTCCGCCGTAGTTGTCGTTCCAGCAGTCTTCCACCCATTCCCAGACATTGCCGCTCATGTCATGCAGATTCCAGGCATTGGGTTGTTTGCGGGCGACCGGATGCGTCTCGCCGAGGAACGATTGCTTTGCCCAACCCAGGCTGTGCAAGTCGTCTCCGCCGCAGTGGGTGTGCCTGCCGCCTGCGCGGCAGGCAAACTCCCATTCCGCTTCGCTCGGCAGCCGGTAGGTCTTGCCGGTCTTCCGACTCAGCTTGCGCAAAAAATCCTGCGCCTCCTCCCAACTCACCTTTTCCACCGGGCAGTCATCGCCGCAGTTCGAGAAGTGGCTCGGGTTGTTGCCCATGATCGCCCGCCACTGTGCCTGGGTGACCTCCGTCTTGCCCAGCGCGAAGCTATCGAGCGTAACGCGATGGACGGGTCTTTCCTGGTTGCCCGTTCCGCCCATTTCGAAGGTCCCGGCCGGAATGACGATCATTTCCGGGCACTCGGCGCAGTCCTTGAAAACGTCGGGAACCGCCGGCCTTGCCACCGCCTCGCCCGCCTTGGCGGGCTTCTTCTTCATCCGCCGCTCCGCCAGGGCCGCGAACTGCCCGTTTGGATACTTGTCGAGGTAGACCTGAAAGTCCTCCGCATCGGTGCTGTTCTTGATGCTCTCCCAAAACGCGATTTCGATTGCCCCCGTATCGATGGGCGCAATGGCCGGAGCAACCGCCGGCGCACCGCCGGTCACGGGGCGAAAATAGAAGTCGCCGGTAAGCGAGGAGGCTTCCCACGGCGTCTGAGCCTCGCCGCTGGCCGCCATGACGCCGTTGCGCACGCGCTTGAACACGGCTTCCAGCGGCAAACCGGGGGTCTGGATGTGCTTGAGCAGCTCCTGGGTATAGAGGCCATTCCGGCTGTCGCCGTCGGCCGCCGTCTTGCCCGGCGCAGTGGCGTAGGCAATCAGACTGCCCTTGGGGGCGTCCATCTGCGCCAGGCCGCCGCCCGTACTTCTGAATTTGCGCTCGAAGGGATTGTTGCGGCAGGCATCCAGGATCACGATATTCATCGGACTGACCGCCAGTTGATCCATGACGGTATCGACATCGACGGCCATGGCGCGCACGGTGGCCTCACTGGAAATCTGGGCGTCGACCGGAATGATGTAGTTCTTGCCCCTGACCTGCATGCCGTGCCCGGCGTAGAAAAACAGCGCCACGGTATCGGCACGCAGCTTCTCGCCAAAATGAGCGATGGCGAGATTCATGCTCTTCTGGTTGGCGTTGGTTATTTCCATGACCTCGAAGCCGAGTCGACGCAGTGCCGCCGCCATGTCCCTGGCGTCGTTGACGGGGTTCTTGAGGGGAGCCTCCTTATAGGCGGAGTTGCCGATGAGCAGCGCAACGCGTCTTTCGCCACTCGCAGGAGCAATGCCGAAATTGCGCTGCGGTTCGGCCGCCGCCGCGATACCCAGCCAAACGGCCAACAGGCCAATCAGATATTTCATCGGTCGAGAATACCTGCTTCCACAGTCCAGCGAACGGTTGCCCTAGCTCGGCATGCGAAGGTCAGCCGATAACCGGGGGCGGTTTGCGCAGCGGCCGCCGCCGCCGAAAAAACAAAACCCCCTGAAAAATCAGAGGGTTTGTTTTTGGTGGGCGGTACTGGTTTCGAACCAGTGACCCCTGCCGTGTGAAGGCAGTGCTCTACCACTGAGCTAACCGCCCAAGCCGCGGAAGGCGCGCATTTAACCACAGATTTTCATCGGCGGTCAATCCGGCCGGCCGGTGAGGGGCATGCGCCGCGCCAGTTCGACGATGTTGCCGAGCGAGAACAGATGCGCATACACGAGCCCGAGTTCGCCCGACAGAAACCACTCCTTGAGCGTCTCCGGCGGCAGGCCCTGGAACTTGTTGCTGTCGACGACGAGCACGCCCTGAAGCTGGGCGCAGCGGCCATCCGGAGTTTCGGCGCGCATCTGCGCCTCCATCAGCACGCCGCTCGTTTCGAGTTTCTTCAGGAAGCTCTCGGTAAGAATCGTCTGGCGCTGGCACTCGGTCAGCAGGTCGAAATAGCCTTGCATGAACGGCGTGGATTCGCCGTTGTCGCGGAACAGCGCTTCGCCTTCGGTCTGGCTGAAACCCGGGAAGCTCTCGTCCATGCAGGCCGTCAATTGATCGGGACCGGTTTCGGCGAAGACGAAGGGATAGCGGCGCACGAAGGCGGGAATGTAGCGGGCGTCCCAGCGGCCGTCGGCGTCGAGGTAGAGGTTCTCGCCCTGCTGCGTGCCGGTGAGCGCCAGCGACAGCATCTTTCCCTCGGGAGTCCTGGCGAAGACGATGGGATATTCGCGGCTGGCCTCGACGTATTCCGCCGCCATCAGCGGAATGGCGTGCGCCTTGGCGGCATAGCGATGGTCGCCGAGTGCCTTGAGACGCAGCGTGCGGTGCTTCTCGCGGTCGAGGATCGTGACTTTTTCGTAGAAGAGCAGTTCGGCCATGGTCGGTGTCGTAGTAAGCAGGAAGGGTTTCAATCCGCGGCGGCGCTGCTGCGCTCGCGGCGGCGGTAGCCGAGCCAGGCGGGCAGCGCGGCGGCGACCAGCGCCAGCAGGCCGAAGACGGCCTGCCAGACGATCGGGCGGTTCCATTCGGCGCGCAGGCGCTCCCGCAGGGCGACGTCGATGCGCTGGTACTTGAGGGTATTGTTGCCGACCTTGCTCGGCTTGCGGTTCAGGAGCCAGGCATGGCGCAGGGTGTAATCCTTGGGATGAAAGCCCCAGATCCACGGCGCGTCGTGGCGCAGGATTTCCAGCATGGCGTCGATGATGGCCTGGCGCGCGGGGCCGCTGTCCATGGCGCGCATTTTCTCGAACAGCCGGTCGTACTCGGGATTGGCGTAGTTGGCGGCGTTCTCGCCCTGGTGCCGGACCTTGCTCTGCGGGCCGTGCAGCAGGAAGAAGAAGTTCTCGGGGTCAGGATAATCGGCGTTCCAGCCGAAGTAGAACAGTTGCGCCGCGCCCTTGATGAGCTTTTCCTGGAAGCGGTTGTAGTCGGTGCTGCGCACGACCAGTTGCAGGTCGATCTTCTGGAACTGCTTGTTGAGCCAGTCGATGCGCGACTTCGCGCCGACGCCGCCGGCGGTGGTGTCGAGGTGGATGACGAGCGGCTCGCCGCTTTTCGCGTCGCGGCCGTGCGGATAGCCGGCCTCGACCAGCAGCTTCCTGGCATCGTCGATGCTGCGCCGCACGGGGCGGTTGTCCGCCCAGCGGTACATCGCCTTGTTCAGCCCGGCCTCGCCTTCGCGATAGCCGAAGATGCCCGGCGGTATCGGCCCTTGCGCCGGGATGCCGCGGCCGTTCTGGAAGATCGAGATGAATTCCTCCTGATCGATGGCGATGGAGATCGCCTGGCGCAGCTTGCGCGCGCGCTCGGCGTCCTCGCCGCCGCGCCCGCCGACGACGGGATCGAGCATGTTGAAGCCCATGTAGAAGGACGACGTCGACACCGAGGTCGTCAGGCCTATGCCCTGGCGGCGCATGTCGTCGGTGATCGCCACCTCGCCGGCGCTGCCGACCTGCACCGCCTGGTCGAAGGAATCCGACGCAATGCCGGACGCATCGTAGTAGCCCTGCAGGAACTTGTTCCAGTACGGTATCTGCTCCTTCTCGCGCGTGAATACGATGCGGTCGATGAAGGGCATGGTCTTGCCGCAATCCGCCAGCAGCCCGGCGGCGCGGTCGTCGGCTTCGCCTTCGCAGGGATAGGCTTCGCCGCGGAAGTTGGGGTTGCGTTCGAGCACCATGCGCGCGTTCGGGTTGTTCTCGGTCAGCATGTAGGGCCCGGTGCCGATCGGATACCAGTCGAGCGTCAGGTTCTTGGCCGCCATGCCGGGCCGGCTGTGGAAGCGGTCGGCCTCCCAGGGCATGGGCGCGAAGAACGGCATGGTCAGCCAGTAGAGGAACTGCGGGTACTTGCCCTTGATACGGATGCGGTAGGAATACTTGTCGACGACCGTAGCGCCGGCCAGCGGAAACTGGCGCAGGTCGAGCCAGGCTTCGCGGCGGTCGGGCGGCAGCGACTGCTGGTGCTTCTGGAGCGCGGCGGCGAATTCCTGCAAGCCGACGATGTAGTCCGACATCAGGCCGAGGATCGGCGTATGCAGGCGCGGATGGGCCAAGCGCTTGATCTCGTAGACGTAGTCCTCGGCCACCAGTTCGCGCGTGCCGCGCGCGGGGAAGTCGGCCAGGGTGTCGATGCGCGCGAGGCTCGCCGGCTGCTCGGCGAAGGCCGGATGCGGCTGATAGCGGATGCCGGGCTTGAGGTGGACGACGTAGTCGGTGAAGGCGATGCGCGCCGGATCGACGCCGGCCGGCAGCGGCCGCCCCTGCGCGTCCAGATACTGCGGCTGCGGCACGGCGACCGCCGTCGCCGCGATCGGCGTGTAAGGACGCTTGAGGTAGTGGTATTGCAGCGGCGGCTCGTAGATCTGGGCCGTGAAGGTATTCTCGTCCTCGCTGTAGGACTGCGCCGGATCGAGATGCTTGGGGCGGTCGGTGAATGCCGTGTAGAGGATGTTCCTGCCGCGGTCCGCCGCCGGATAGGGGTCGTTCCAGGCCGAACCGCAGGCAGCGAGAAAAAACGTCAGGAAAACGGCCGGAAAGTAACGCATGGCCGAAGTGTAGCCGAAGCCCGCCTTCCGCTATAATCCGCCGGTCATTTTGGGAGGTAACGATACATGGGCTTTCTCGCCGGCAAACGCATCCTGATCACCGGCCTGCTGTCCAACCGCTCCATCGCATACGGCATCGCCAAGGCCTGCCATCGCGAAGGTGCACAGCTGGCATTTACCTACCAGAACGAGCGCTTCGAAGAGCGCATCCGGAAATTCGCCGCCGAGTTCGGCAGCGACCTCGTCTTCCAGTGCGACGTCTCCAGCGACGACGAGATCAATGCCCTCTTCGCCGGGCTCGCAGCGCGCTGGGAAGGCCTCGACGGCCTCGTCCATTCGATCGCCTTCGCGCCGAGCGAGGCCATCGAAGGCGACTTCCTCGAAGGCATCTCGCGCGAATCCTTCCGCATCGCCCACGACGTTTCGTCCTACAGCTACGCGGCGCTCGCCAAGGCGGCGCGCCCGATGCTGCTGAAGGGCAACAACGCGGCCCTGCTGGCGCTCTCCTACCTGGGCGCCGAGCGCACGCTGCCGAACTACAACACCATGGGTCTGGCCAAGGCCAGCCTGGAGGCGGCGACCCGCTACCTGGCCTTCTGTCTCGGCCCGCAGGGTATACGCGCCAACGCCATCTCCGCCGGCCCGATCAAGACGCTGGCCGCCTCGGGCATCGGCAATTTCGGCAAGCTGCTGGCCTACAACGCCCACCACGCCCCCCTGCGCCGCAACATCACCATCGAGGAAGTCGGCAACGCCGCCGCCTTCCTGCTCTCCGACCTCGCCAGCGGCATCACCGCCGAGATCATGTACGTCGATGGCGGCCTCAACACCACCGCCCTGGGCAACGCCGACCCGCTGCCGGCCTGACGCTTCGTCCGCAGCAAAGAAAAACGGCGCGAAGTTCGCGCCGTTTTCTTTTGGGGGAGCGAGAAAGACTACTTCTCCTTGACCTCCAGCGCCGCCTTGTTGATGTCGACCGGGAAACGCTGCTTGAGGGTGGCTAGCCAGCCCATGAACTCCTCTTCGGCGACGATGCGCCGGTATTGCTCGCGCAAGGCCTTGGCGCGGGGCGGCTCCTCGGCGCCGGCGACGTAGGGCTTGACCTGCGAAATGCGGTACAGCGCATAACCGTTGGGCACCGGCGTCCCGGTATGGGCCGGCAGATGCGCCACATCGGCCTTGAACACCGCGCGCACGGCGTCGGGCGCCAGATTCGGCGCATAGGCGCGGGCGACGACGCGCGCCGGCGTCCAGGGCAGATCGACCTTTTCGCCCTTCGCCAGCCGGGCGAGCTTCTCTTCGCCATCCTTGGCGGCGAGCTTGGCGGCCTCCTCGCGCAACAGCAGTTTCTCGATGTTGCCGGCCACCGTTTCCAGCGGCTGCAGCGCGGCCGGCTTGTGCTCGACGACGCGGGCGGACACCAGCGTGTTGGGCGCCACTTCGACGGCTTCGGTGTTGCGCTTGTTCTTGGTCGCATCGTCGGCGAACAGGGCCGCCGCCAGTTTGGCATGGGTGAACGGCGGCACCGCGGCGCCGCCCTTGGTGATCCAGTCGCTGGTCTGGATCGCGAGCTTGTACTTCTCGGCGGCCGGCTTGAGGCTGTCGGCCTGTTCATAGACAGTGTTGGTGAGGCCTTCGGCCATTTCCGCGTACTTCTTGGCGGCACCCTGGCGCTTGAGCTCGTCGGCAATCTCGGCCCTGGCTTCCGCCAGCGGCTTGACGCGCTCGGGACGAATGGCGGTGAGCTTGATGACGTGGTAGCCGAAATCGGAGCGCACGAGGGCGCTGACCTCGTTTTCCTTGAGCGCATACACAGCCTGCTCGAAGGGCGGCACCATCATGCCGCGGCCGAACCAGTCGAGATCGCCGCCGCGCTCGGCCGAACCGGGGTCCTGGGAATGCTGCTTGGCGAGCTTCGCGAAATCGGCCGGATTCTTCCTGATCTGGGCCAGCACGTCTTCGGCCTTGGCGCGTGCCGCCTTGTCCTCGGCCTCGGGCGCATCCTTCCGGGCGGTGATCAGGATGTGGCTGGCGCGGCGCTCCTCGGGCTGCTTGTAGCGATCGCCGTGCGACTCGTAGTAGCTCTTGATCTCGTCGTCGCCAGGAACCAGCTGCGACGCCATTTTTTCCATGCTGAGGGCGATGAACTCGGCGCGCACCTGCTCGGGCGTCTCGAACTGCTTGCGGTTCGCTTCGTAGAAATTCTTCACCGCATCGGGCGCCAGCTTCGCCTGGGCGAGGTAGGCCTCCGGACGCAGCACCAGCTCGGCTATCTCGCGCTCTTCGAGCTGCGCACCCACCCAGCGGTCGGCGGCGGCGCGGCCCGGCAGCGCCGCATCGCTCACGGCCGCCAGCGTTTGCTGCATCGACAGGTCCTGGCGCACGCGCGCCTCGAACATTTCCTTGCTCATGCCTTGCGCGGCGACCAGCATCTCGTAGCGCTGCGGCGAGAACTTGCCGTTCTCCTGCAGCGAAGGCGCCGAGGTGATGAACTGCACGAGCTGCGCGTCGGACACGGAGAGGCGCGACTTGGCGGCATGCAAGCCGATCAGGCGCTGGTTGACCAGGCCGTCGAGCACGGCGCGCCGCACCTCGGGGTTGTCGAGCAGCGCCGGATCGGCCTTGCCGCCGAGAGCGGGCCGCAGGCGTTCCTGCTGCTCGCGCAGCGCCTGCTGGAATTCCTGCGCACCGATCTTGCTGCTGCCGACGCTGGCCGCATCGCTGCCGCTGGCGCTGTCGCGCACATAGGAATCGACTCCCCAGAAAGCGAAGGGCAGCGTAATGAGGGCCAGGAAGATCTGGACGAAGCGGCGGTTGTTGCGAACGATATCGAACATGCTGACGTAACCCGTAATCTCGAAATGCAAAAAAGGCGAACCTCGGTTCGCCTTCTTCCCGGAACCCGCTCGCTGCCTTGCGGAGAGCTTCTCTGGTGGGTACTGACGGGCTCGAACCGCCGACATCCTCCGTGTAAGGGAGGCGCTCTACCAACTGAGCTAAGCACCCGCCCGTGCGAAAAAGCCCATAACGGACCTTTTCGGCGAGACGAGGATTTTATCAGTTAATGGCGTCTTTCAGGGCCTTGCCGGGGCGGAACTTGGGCACCTTGGCGGCCTTGATCTTGATGGCGTCGCCGGTGCGCGGATTACGGCCGGTGCGGGCGGCGCGCTTGCCGACATAGAAGCTGCCGAAGCCGACCAGCGTTACCGTCTGGTTCTTCTTGAGCGCAGCCTTGACGGCGGCGACGGCGGCATCGAGCGCACGGCCGGCGGCGGCCTTGGAGATGTCGGCGGACTTGGCGACCTGTTCAATCATTTCGGACTTGTTCATTTTCACTCCCCTGATTCCGGATAGATATCGACTGCGTCAATCCGTTGTGGCAGAGGCCTTTTCACCGGATGCAGCGAATTCCCGGGATTTATAGCAAGCCGCAAATGCCGACGTCAAGCGGGTTGCCTCTCGGGGAAAACTGATGCGGCCTGCACCAACGACAACGCCGCCCGCAGGCGGCGTTGTCGCAACGGGAACGAGCGTCCGTCAGTGCGTGATGGCCGGTGCCGGAACTTCCGCCGCCGGGACGGCAACCGCCGCCTCGACCGGCACGTCCTGCCGGGGTTCCGGCATGCGCTCCAGCGTGATTTCGAGCACCTTGTCGATCCACTTGACCGGCTGGATCTCGATACGATTCTTGATGGTATCGGGAATCTCGGCGAGATCCTTGACGTTCTCCTCGGGGATCAGTGCGAGACGGATGCCGCCGCGCACGGCCGCCAGCAGCTTTTCCTTGAGGCCGCCGATCGGCAGGACTTCGCCGCGCAGGGTGATTTCGCCCGTCATGGCGACATCCGCCCGCACCGGAATGCCGGTCAGGGCCGACACCAGCGCGGTGCAGATGGCGATGCCGGCGGACGGACCGTCCTTCGGCGTGGCGCCTTCCGGCAGGTGGATGTGGAGGTCGTTCTTCTGGTAGAAGTCCTCGGCGATGCCGAGCTGCTTGCTGCGGCGGCGCACGACCGTCAGCGCGGCCTGAATCGACTCCTGCATCACTTCGCCGAGCTTGCCGGTGGTCATGGTCTTGCCCTTGCCGGGCACGGTGACCGCCTCGATGGTCAGCAGTTCGCCGCCGACTTCCGTCCAGGCGAGACCGGTGACCTGGCCGACCTGGTTTTCCTTCTCGGCCATGCCGAAGCTGTAGCGGCGCACGCCGATGTACTTGTCGAGGTTCTTGGCGTTGACGATGATCTTGTTCTTGCGCTGCTTCATCACCAGCGACTTGACCACCTTGCGGCAAATCTTGGAGATTTCGCGCTCCAGCGCCCGCACACCGGCCTCGCGCGAGTAGTAGCGCACGATGTCGCGCAAGGCGTCCTCGGTCACCGACAACTCTTCCTTCTTCAGGCCGTTGTTCTTCATCTGCTTCGGGCACAGATAGCGCAGGGCGATATTGACCTTCTCGTCCTCCGTGTAGCCGGACAGGCGGATCACCTCCATGCGGTCGAGCAGCGCCGCCGGGATGTTCAGCGTGTTCGCCGTGGCGACGAACATGACGTCGGACAGGTCGAAGTCGACTTCGATGTAGTGATCCTGGAAGGTGTGGTTCTGCTCGGGATCGAGCACTTCCAGCAGGGCGGACGAGGGATCGCCGCGGAAGTCCTGGCCCATCTTGTCGACTTCGTCGAGCAGGAAGAGCGGGTTCTTGACGCCGCCCTTGGTCAGATTCTGCAGGATCTTGCCCGGCATGGAGCCGATGTAGGTGCGGCGGTGGCCGCGAATCTCGGCCTCGTCGCGCACGCCGCCCAGCGCCATGCGGATGAACTTGCGGTTGGTCGACTTGGCGATGGACTGGCCGAGCGAGGTCTTGCCGACGCCCGGGGGGCCGACGAGACACAGGATGGGCGCCTTGACCTTGTCGACGCGCTGCTGCACGGCGAGGTATTCGACGATGCGTTCCTTGACCTTTTCGAGGCCGAAGTGGTCCTTGTCGAGTATCTTCTCGGCGGCGGACAAGTCACGGGAAATACGCGACTTCTTCTTCCACGGCAGGCCCAGCAGGGTCTCGATGTAATTGCGCACCACCGTCGCCTCGGCCGACATCGGCGACATCAGCTTGAGCTTCTTGAGTTCGGACTGGGCCTTCGCCATGGCTTCCTTGCTCATGCCGGAGGTCTTGATCTTCTTGTCCATCTCGTCGAGATCGGCACCCTCTTCGCCTTCGCCGAGCTCCTTCTGGATGGCCTTGACCTGCTCGTTGAGGTAGTACTCGCGCTGGCTCTTTTCCATCTGGCGCTTGACGCGGCCGCGAATGCGCTTCTCGACCTGGAGGATGTCGAGTTCGGTTTCGAGTTGCGCCAGCAGCTTTTCGAGACGGCCGCCGACATCGAACAATTCGAGGATTTCCTGCTTGAGTTCGAGCTTCATCGGCAGGTGGGCGGCGATGGTGTCGGCCAGGCGGCCGGCTTCATCGATACCGGCCAGCGAGGTCAGAATCTCGGGTGGAATCTTCTTGTTCAGCTTAACGAACTGGTCGAACTGCGCGAGTATCGTCCGGCGCATCGCCTCGACCTCATGGCCGCCGCGCTCGTCGATGGTCAGCGGCAGGACCTGCGCCACGAACTGGTCGCCGCGATCCTCGACGCTCTCGATGCGGGCGCGCTGCGTGCCTTCGACCAGCACCTTGACGGTGCCGTCGGGCAGCTTGAGCATTTGCAGGATGTTCGAGACGCAGCCGATGCCGTAGAGATCGCTCGCATCCGGCTCGTCCTTGGCCGCCGACTTCTGCGCCACCAGCAGGATGCTCTTGCCGGCTTCCATGGCCGTTTCCAGCGCCTTGATGGACTTCGGTCGCCCGACGAAGAGCGGGATGACCATATGGGGGAATACCACCACGTCGCGCAGGGGCAACAGCGGCAGTTCTAGTTTTTCTTTGGGGAGATCAAGCTCGCCTGACATGGAATAATCCTTCACGTTTGTGCCACAGCACCCATGTGGGGGTGGACTGCGACCGGTTCAAGCGCAGCAGTAAATTCTCTGTCCGATTCAGTTGGAACCGGCCACCTTGGGCTGGTCGGCGTAGAGCAGCAGAGGCTGGCCGCCGCCTTCGATCATGTTCTCGTCGACCACGACCTTCTCGACATTCTCCATCGCCGGCAGTTCGTACATCGTATCGAGCAGCACGGCCTCCAGGATGGAACGCAGGCCGCGGGCGCCCGTCTTGCGCTTCAGCGCCTTCTTGGCGATCGCCTGGAGGGCGCCCGGCCGAACTTCGAGTTCGACGCCTTCCATGGCGAAAAGTTTCTGGTATTGCTTGATCAGCGCGTTCTTCGGTTCGATGAGGATCTGCACCAGCGCCGCGTCGTCGAGTTCCTGCAGGGTCGCCAGCACCGGCAGGCGGCCGACGAATTCGGGAATCAGGCCGAACTTGATGAGGTCTTCCGGCTCGATGCGCTTCAGGGTCTCGGTAACGCTCTTGCTGTCCTTGCTCTTCACTTCCGCGCCGAAACCGATGCCGGACTTCTCCGAACGCTCGCGGATCACCTTGTCGAGGCCGTCGAAGGCGCCGCCGCAGATGAACAGGATGTTGGTGGTGTCGATCTGGACGAAGTCCTGGTTCGGGTGCTTGCGCCCGCCCTGCGGCGGCACCGAGGCGACCGTGCCTTCGATCAGCTTCAGCAGCGCCTGCTGCACGCCCTCGCCGGAGACGTCGCGGGTGATGGACGGGTTATCGGACTTGCGCGAGATCTTGTCGATCTCGTCGATGTAAACGATGCCCTGCTGCGCCTTCTCGGCCTCGTAGTCGCATTTCTGCAGCAGCTTCTGGATGATGTTCTCGACGTCCTCGCCGACATAG
>CAZWFC010000087.1:0-13276 GCA_964632965.1 uncultured Rhodocyclaceae bacterium | reverse complement strand
GCCAAGAAGAACGCGCCCTGCATCATCTTCATCGACGAAATCGACGCCGTCGGCCGCCATCGTGGCGCCGGACTCGGCGGCGGCAACGACGAACGCGAGCAGACGCTGAACCAGCTGCTGGTCGAGATGGACGGCTTCGAGGGCGGCGAGGGCGTGATCGTGATCGCCGCGACCAACCGCCCCGACGTGCTCGACCCGGCGCTGCTGCGCCCCGGCCGCTTCGACCGCCAGGTGGTGGTGCCGCTGCCCGACATCCGCGGCCGCGAGCAGATCCTCAAGGTGCATATGCGCAAGGTGCCGGTGGCGCCGGACATCGACGCCTCCATCCTGGCCCGCGGTTGCCCCGGTTTTTCCGGCGCCGACCTGGCCAACCTGGTCAACGAGGCCGCCCTGTTCGCCGCGCGCGGCAACAAGCGCCTGGTGGACATGGAAGACTTCGAGCGCGCCAAGGACAAGATCATGATGGGCGCCGAGCGCCGCTCGATGATCATGCCCGAGGAGGAGCGCAAGAACACCGCCTACCACGAGTCCGGCCACGCCGTCGTCGCCAAGCTGATGCCGAAGACCGACCCGGTGCACAAGGTCACCATCATTCCGCGCGGCCGTGCGCTGGGCCTGACCATGCAGTTGCCGACGGAAGACCGCTACAGCCAGGACCGCATCCGCCTGCTCAGCACCATCACCGTGCTCTTCGGCGGCCGCATCGCCGAGGAAATCTTCATGAACCAGATGACCACCGGCGCTTCGAACGACTTCCAGCGCGCCACCGACCTGGCGCGGCGCATGGTGACGCAGTGGGGCATGTCCGACAGCCTGGGGCCGATGGTGTATGGCGAAGAGGAGGGCGAGATATTCCTCGGCCGCTCGGTCACCACGCACAAGAACATGTCCGAAGCCTCGCTGCAGAAGGTCGACGCCGAGATTCGCCGTATCCTCGACGAGCAGTACGCGCTGGCGAAGAAGCTGATCGAGGAGAACCGCGACAAGGTCGAAGCCATGACCGCGGCGCTGCTCGAATGGGAAACCATCGACGCCGACCAGATCAACGACATCATGGACGGCAAGGCACCGCGTCCGCCCAAGCCGGCCAGCGCGCCGACGAAGCCTTCCGACGACATCAAGCCGGGCCCGGCACCGACGGCGCCGGCTCCGGCGGCATAAACATCCCACCGGATGTTCCAGACAAAGGCCCCGTTTCGGGGCCTTTGCTTTTTGTTCGTGACCTCTCGGCTGGCTATCTGAGCCGCTGACGCGCTGCTGTGTCAGGAGCGGACGGACGGGCTCCGCCTGCCGGGGGGACACGTCGCCACGCTCGGCGAAGGCGACAAGCGCCGGAGCCGGAGCCGGAACGCGGCTTCGCCGCCAGGGCGGCGAAGCCGTGAGCTTGTCGCGCCGGGTCGCCCCGGCGCTGCGGGCGGAACCGCGATCGTCACGATAAATCCGCTCGTTCTTGAGCGAATCGCCGATAATTCCTAACTTTTGCCCGGGGATCGAGTCGAACCTGCGCCTGCCGATATGGAATTATCGCCCTCAGTCCTCACCCGTTCCCTGCAATTCCGCCTGTCCGTGATTTTCGTCACGGTAGCGACGGCGACGCTCGCGGCGTTCGGCGTCGTCGGACAGTACCGGCTGGCGGCCGAACTGGGCGTTAACTTCACCGAGATGAAGCAGGCGACCGTGCAACGCTTGGCCAGTAGCCTCGCCTCGCCGCTGTGGGATGTGAACCGGGAGTCGGTCGAGAATACGTTGGCGGCTGAGATGCTGCGTCCGGAAGTGGCGGCGATCCAGGTGTTCGATGTCGGCGACCGGCTGTTCGCCGCCCGTGTCCGGAAGGCGGGTGATGTGGAGCAAGCGGGGCGGGACGAAGTCCCCCGCGGAGTGGCCGCCGAGGCCCGCATCGATCACCTCCCGGCGGCCGGTGCGGCCGGCCAGGAGCCTGAGGCGGTGCGGATCGGCCGGGTCGTGGTCTTCTTCACCCGCGACCAGTTCGATGCCACGCTGCAGCGGAACTGGCAGTACAAGCTGCTCGAAGTGCTGGCAATCGACACGCTGCTCATCCTGCTGATGTTCCTTAGCCTGCGCAAGATATTCGGGCCGCTCGGCCAGTTGCGCGATGCGCTGTTTGCGGAGGCGCGGCGCCAGGGCCTCCGGCAGGAAATCGCCGGCGAATTGCCGCTGAGTCCGTACCGGGAACTCGGCGAGGTGACGCAGGGCTTCAACCTGGTCGTGCGCAAGATCAGCGAAGAAGCCACCGCGCACGCGGCGGAACTCTGTCAGGCCAAGGAGATCGCCGAAGAGGGGACGCGGGCCAAGTCCGCCTTCCTCGCCACCATGTCGCACGAGATCCGGACGCCGATGAATGCGATCATCGGCATGTCGCAGTTGGCCCTGCAGACACCGCTGGACGCCACGCAGCGCAACTACATCGAGAAGGTCAATGGCGCGGCGGAGAACCTGCTGACGATCATCAACGACATTCTCGATTTTTCGAAAATCGAAGCCGGCAAGCTTGATATCGAGCGCATCGCCTTCGACCCGCGTGCGCTGCTCGCCAATCTCGCCGACTTCTTCGCAGCGCTCGCCGCCGACAAGCGCGTCGACTTCCGCATCGACCCGGCGCCCGAACTGCCGGCGGCGTTGTGGGGCGACCCGCTGCGCCTGCGCCAGGTAATGCTCAACCTGGTTGGCAATGCGCTCAAATTCACCGAGCACGGCGAGGTGGTCGCCGCGCTCGCCCCGGTCGCTGCGGCAGGGGAAAACCCAGGCCGCATGCGGCTGCGCTTCACCGTGCGCGACACCGGAATCGGCATCGCGCCGGAAGCGCGGGCCCGGCTGTTCCAGTCCTTCGTCCAGGCCGACAGTTCGACTACCCGCCTCTATGGCGGCGCCGGCTTGGGACTGGTCATATCCAGGCGGCTGATGGAGCTGATGGACGGCCGCATCGGCGTCGACAGTACCCCGGGCGTTGGCAGCACCTTCTGGTTCGAGCTGTCCTGCGAAATTGCCCCGGTCGCGGCGCTGCCGCTCCCGGCTGCGCATCCGGCCTTCGCCGGCAGCCTCGCCGGCTGCCGCGTGCTCGTCGTCGAGGACAATCCCCTGAACCAGGAAGTCGCTCAGCATTTCCTGCGCAAGGCCGGCATCGAGCCGACCTTGGCCGCGAACGGTGCGATGGCGCTGGCCGCGCTGGAGCGGCAGGCCTTCGATATCGTGTTGATGGACTGCCAGATGCCGGTCATGGATGGTTACGAGGCCACGCGTCGCATCCGCGCCGATGCTCGCTTTGCGCGGCTGCCGATCGTCGCCATGACTGCCAACGCACTGATCGGCGACCGCGAGCGCAGCCTGGCCGCCGGCATGAACGATCACATCACCAAGCCGCTTGATGCGAACGTGCTCTTTGCCACTCTGCAGCACTGGCTGATGGGTGGCAACGACATTGCGCAGGAGCGCCGGCCGCCGCCGACCGTGGCCGCAGCGCAGCCGACGGCGCTGGAAGGCGCGCAACGCACGGAGCCGGCCCGCCTCGACGCCGAGGCCGCGATCCGCAGGCTCGGCGGCGAGCGCGGGCTTTACCTGCAGATTGCGCTGAGCTTCCAGGAAGACCTGGTCGTGCAACTGGCCGATCTGGACCAAGCGCTGGCCGCCGGAGACTTCGCCAGCGCCCGCCGGGCGGCGCATAGCGTCAAGGGCATGAGCGCCACGGTCGGCGCGGAGCGGTTGCGCGCGGAGGCCCTGGCGCTCGAAACTGCCTGCGGCGCCGCGGATTCCGACGCGATTCCTGCCGCGGACGCGGCGTTCCGGGCCGAGGCGGAAGCCACCTGTGCGGCCATGCACGGCTATCTGGCGGCAAACGCCTGACTGGATACTTTCTTCACTACCGATTCAATTTCGATCATGAATCCAACGCTGTCCGCTGGCACCGCACCGATCCGACCCACTGGGCGCACCCTGCGCAATCTGCTGGGCAGCATGGTGGCGGCGCTGGCGATAGTAATCGCCGCAGTTCCCGGCGCGGCCGCCGAGACTGTGCTGCGCGTCGCCTACCCGGAAACCGAAAATCCGCCGCGTATTACCGGGCGTGGCGCGGTCGTCCCCGCCGACCAGCCGGGCATCACGATCGAATTGCTGCGGATGGCCGCCGAAAAGGCGGGCGTGACGCTGGAACTGGCGCGAGCCCCCTGGAAACGCTGCCTGTACCTGCTGGAAAACGCCTACGTCGATGCCACCTTTCACGCCAGCTACACTGAGGAACGGACGCGCTACGCCGTCTATCCGACCAGGGGCGGCAAGCCGGATGCCAGTCGCGCGGTGTTTCTCAATCGCTATGCCATCTACGTCACCAAGGGCTCCGGGATAGTCTGGGACGGCCGCACGCTGGCGAACGTCGGCAAGCCGCTGGGAACCCTGTCGGGGAATGCGGTGGTCGAGGATCTGAAGCGGCTGGGGGGCACCGTCGAAGAGGCGCCGGGCGTCCGCAGCAACATGGAAAAGCTCCAGACCGGCCGCATCGCCGCGTATGTGGAGATCGAGGGCGTCGGCGACGATTTTCTCGCGGATTATCGGGCCGAGTTCGCCGAGGTCGTGAAGCTGCCGCTGCCGTTCGCGGAAAAGCACTATTTCATCGTGCTTTCGAAGCCGTTCTACCAGCAAAACCCGGAACTCGCCGAAGCGATTTTCGATGCCATCCGCGATGTCCAAGCCACCCCCGCCTATCGCCGAATGTTGCAGAAATACCGGTAGCAGCCCGCCCCGGAGCTTTTCACCCGATTGCAGCAACGTCGATCAGCGAGCCACGGGGGGGGGCGTGGCGATGCATCGATTGCGCCTAACGGTGGGGCTTCTATTGAATGCATGCCAGCACGAAAGGCGGCATTGCCAGCGTGAGCAGTCAGCGGAATAGTATTTGTCATAAGTCGGTAATGGGCACCAAACTGTCGGTCGATAATTAATCTCGGATGCAAGTTTGCGTCGCCGCCGTTTTGTAATATTTCCATAATTATCGAAATATAGAATAATATCCGTCCATGAACTCCACCGCTGCCGTCGCCGCTCTCGCCGCGCTTGCCCAGGAAACCCGGCTGGCCGTATTCCGCCTGTTGGTCCAGGCGGGCGAGGAGGGCGTGGCGGCGGGCGACATCGCATCCCGCCTCGATGTGCCGGCGGCGACGCTGTCGTTCCACCTGAAGGAGTTGTCGCGTGCCGGGCTGGTTGCCGGCAGGCAGGTTGGCCGCAGCGTGATCTACCGCGCCGCGTATGCGGCAATGGACGATTTGATCGCCTATCTCACCGACAACTGCTGCCAGGGCGGGCAATGCCTGCCGAAGACCGCCGCCGTCGCCACTGTAGCCAAACGCCGCCGCCAGGCGGTCTGATCCCAGGAGACTTCGATGTCCGACCGAGTATTCAATGTCCTGTTCCTCTGTACCGGCAATTCGGCACGCTCCATTCTTGCCGAGGCCATTCTCAATCACACCGGCAAGGGTCGCTTCCGCGCCTTCAGCGCCGGCAGCCACCCGGCGGGCCGCGTCAATCCCTTTGCCGTCGAACTGCTGGCCAAACAGGGCCTGGAAGTGGCGGACCTGCGCAGCAAGAACTGGGACGAGTTCGCCGCCGCCGGCGCGCCGCACATCGATTTCGTCTTCACGGTCTGCGACAACGCGGCCGGCGAGGTCTGCCCGGTCTGGCCGGGCAAGCCGATGACGGCGCACTGGGGCATCGAGGACCCGGCGGCGGTCGAAGGCAGCGACGACGACAAGCGCCGCGCCTTCTCCAAGGCCTTCGCCGAAATGAACCGCCGCATTTCGCTGTTCATCAATCTGCCGCTGGCCAAGCTCGATGCCATGGCGATCAAGCGCGAACTCGACCAGATCGGCCACCTGCGCGACAAAGGCGAATAGTCGATCATGAGCGTCCAGTGCGAAGTGACCGCGAAGCAGGCCGGCGGTGCGCCGATGAGCGTCTTCGAGCGCTACCTGACCGTCTGGGTTTTCCTCTGCATCGTCGCCGGCATCGCGCTGGGCCAGTTGTTGCCGGGGCCGGTGCAGGCCGTCGGCGGCATGGAGGTGGCGCGGGTGAACATTCCGGTCGGCATCCTGATCTGGGTGATGATTATCCCGATGCTGGTGAAGGTCGATTTCGGCGCGCTGCACCAGGTGCGCGAACACTGGAAGGGCATCGGCGTCACGCTGTTCGTGAACTGGCTGGTGAAGCCTTTCTCGATGGCGCTGCTCGGCTGGTTCTTCGTGCGCCACCTGTTCGCGCCCATGCTGCCGGCCGACCAGATCGACAGTTACATCGCCGGGTTGATCCTGCTCGCCGCCGCGCCCTGCACGGCCATGGTCTTCGTCTGGAGCCGGCTGTCGAACGGCGACCCGCTGTTCACGCTGTCGCAGGTGGCGGTCAACGACAGCATCATGGTGTTCGCCTTCGCGCCCCTCGTCGGTCTGCTGCTCGGCATCTCCAGCATCGTCGTGCCGTGGGACACGCTGTTCACCTCGGTCGTGCTCTACATCGTCATCCCCGTCGCCCTGGCCCAGCTTTGGCGCAAGTCGCTGCTGGCGCGGGGAACGGCGCATTTCGACGCCGTCATGGCGCGGATCGGCCCTTGGTCCATCGCCGCGCTGCTGGTCACGCTGGTGCTGCTGTTCGCTTTCCAGGGACGCGCCATCATCGACCAGCCGCTGGTGATCGCGCTGCTGGCCGTGCCCATCCTGATCCAGGTCTTCTTCAATTCCGCGCTCGCCTACTGGCTCAACCGCGCCGTCGGCGAGAAGCACAACATCGCCTGTCCCTCGGCCTTGATCGGCGCGTCCAACTTCTTCGAACTGGCCGTCGCCGCGGCGATCAGCCTGTTCGGTTTCGAGTCCGGCGCGGCATTGGCGACGGTGGTCGGCGTGCTGATCGAGGTGCCGGTGATGCTGCTCGTGGTGAAAGTGGTCAACGCCAGCAAGGGCTGGTACGAAGGAAAGGAAACGACATGAAAAAGCTCGAAGTATTCGATCCGGCGATGTGCTGTTCCACCGGGATCTGCGGCGTCGAAGTCGATCCGCTGCTGGTGCAGTTCGCCGCCGACCTGCAGTGGCTGGCGGAGCAGGGCGTCGGCGTCGTGCGCCACAACCTCTCTCAGGAACCGCAGGCCTTCGCCGCCAACCCGGCGGTGGTCAAGGAAATGGAAGCCGGCATGGATCGCCTGCCCATCGTCACCCTCGACGGCCACATCGTGACCACCGGCGTTTATCCGTCGCGCGCGCAACTGGCGCAAAAGCTCGGCATCGCGCTGCCCGCCGGCGACAAGCCACGGATCGGGATTCCGGTCGTCGGCTGCAATCCCAAGTCCGGTTGCTGCTGAAAGGCTCCTCGATGGCTCTGCCCGCGGTTGCGACGCGCTACCTGTTCTTCACCGGCAAGGGCGGCGTCGGCAAGACCTCGCTCTCCTGCGCGACCGGCCTGGCCCTGGCCGAGGCGGGGAGCCGCGTGCTCATCGTCAGCACCGATCCCGCCTCCAATCTCGACGAGGTGCTCGGCGTCGCTCTCGGTTCGCAACCGACCGCGGTGCCCGGCGCCGGCGGACTGTTCGCCCTCAACATCGATCCCGAAGCCGCGGCGCGCGCCTATCGCGAACGCATGGTCGCGCCCTATCGCGGCATCCTGCCGGCCGCTGCCATCGCCAGCATGGAGGAGCAGTTCTCCGGCGCCTGCACCGTGGAGATCGCCGCCTTCGACGAGTTCTCGAAACTGCTCGGCGATGCGCAAGCCACCGCCGGCTTCGATCGCGTCATCTTCGATACCGCGCCGACCGGGCATACCCTGCGCCTGCTGACCCTGCCGTCGGCGTGGACGGATTTCATTTCCTCGTCGACCGGCGGCGCCTCCTGCCTCGGTCCGCTCGCCGGGCTGGAAAAGCAGAAGCAGCTCTATGCCGCCACGGTGGCGCAACTGGCCGATCCGGCGTGCACCGGCATCGTGCTGGTGAGCCGGCCGGAAGCCGCCGCCTTGCGCGAGGCCGAGCGTACGCGCGGCGAACTGGCGGAGCTCGGCGTCAGCAATCTGCATCTGGCGCTGAACGGCGTTTTCACGGCGGCAACACCCGGCGATGCCATCGCCGACGCCATGAGCCGGCGCGGCGCCGAAGCGCTGGCCGCCATGCCGGCGGCGCTGGCCGCGCTGCCGGGCAGTGTCACGCCCTTCCTGCCGCGCGGTACCGTCGGCCTGGCCGCGCTGCGGGCGATGGCCGATCCGGCCGCTGTTGTAGCCGACCCGGCGGCGCACGGTTCGACGATACTGCCGGCCGGACTCGAAATCCTGGTCGACGAAATGATGAGCGCCGGCCGCGGCGTGGTCATGACCATGGGCAAGGGCGGCGTCGGCAAGACCACCGTCGCGGCGGCGATCGCGCTGGCCCTGGCGCAGCGCGGCGGCAAGGTGCTGCTGTCCACCACCGATCCCGCGGCGCATGTCGCCGTCACGGTCGGCGAAGGCATCGCCGGCCTCACGGTCGGCCGCATCGATCCTGAACTGGAGGTGGCCCGCTATTCCGCCGAAGTCATCGCCCGGGCCGGCGCGAACCTCGACGCCAACGGGCGCGCCATGCTGGAGGAGGACCTGCGTTCGCCCTGCACCGAGGAAATCGCCGTGTTCCGCGCCTTCGCCCGCGCGGTCGATGCCGGCAAGGACGACTTCGTCGTGCTCGACACGGCGCCCACCGGACACACCATCCTGCTGCTCGATGCCGCCGAGGCCTATCACCGCGAGGTCATGCGCACCCAGGGCGAGATGCCCGAAGCCGTGCGCGAGCTGCTGCCGCGCCTGCGCGATGCCGCCTATACCCGGGTGCTGATCGTCACGCTGCCCGAGGCGACGCCGGTGCACGAGGCCGAGCGCCTGCAGGGCGATCTCGCCCGCGCCGGCATCACGCCCTACGCTTGGGTCATCAACCAGAGCCTGCTGGCCAGCGGCACGACCGACCCCTTGCTGCGCCAGCGCGGCGATTACGAGATTCCCTACATCCGGCGCGTCGCCGACGGCCTGTCGCGGCGCTGCGCGCTGATCCCGTGGCTGGGGCGTCCGCCGGTGGGTGCGGCGGGCCTGGCGCAGATGATGGGTCCGGGATGCCGAGGCGAAACACCATGAACTCCGGAGTAACGAACATGCTGCGCAACACCCTGATGCTGGCTTGTGTCCTCGTTGCCGGAGTCTCCTTCGCCGCCGGCCCGAACCCCAAGGATGCGCCGGTCGAAATCGTCAGCGCCGAGTTCGGCATCTTCGACGACAGCAATCCGGGCGAACTGGTTTTCGAACCGACGACGGTCGTGCCCCATCGCCTGGGGCAGCGCTACGGCTGGATCATCGAAGTCCGCACCGCCCGGCGCAGCGTGGCTGTTCGCGAGGAATACCTGATGCCGCTGCGGGCCGCGGTCCCGGAAGATGCTGCGCCGACGGGCGACAGCGTGACGATTCCGCTGCAAAGGCGCAACCAGGTCAGCCAGCGGCAACTGGTGCCCGTGGCCGGCCGCATCTACGGCGAATGGGCCGTCGGTCCCGGCGAACCCGCCGGCCACCGACATCTCCAGGTGGTCGTCGAAGGCCAGCCGGGAATCAGCTTCGAATACGACGTGAAGTGAGCGGGTAAGGTTTCCGGGCCTCAGGCTGGCTCCAGCGCCACCACGCGGATGTCCATCATGCGGAACTCGTCCTTCAGGTCGTTGCCGAATTCCGACATCATGTCGTCGTCCGGGTCGTGGTACCAGTGGGTGACGATGCGCTTGCCGGCCTGGGCCGAGTCGTGCATCAGGGCGATCATCGAGCGGATCAGCTTGGTGCTGGAACTGTTGAAGTACTTCAGGGAAATGTGGGCCTCGACTTCGCCTTGCGGGTGGGCGCTGCTCAGGTAGTCGTTGAGGCTGGCGCGTATCGGCGCGTAGAAGGCCATGGCGTTTTCCGGGTAGGACTCGCCGTTGATGTGCAGCTTATGCTCGGTGAAGCGGAAGTTGATTTCCGGGGTTTCGTTGGTGGCCGGGATGTAGAGGTTTTCCATGGCGTTCTCCTTCGTTGGCTGGCGCGCTCAGATCGTCGCGCGCAGATAGAACTCGGCGTATTCGGCGGCATCGGACCGGAACACGATCTGGTATTCGATGGGCTCGCTCGCTTCGCGGGCGACGGTTAGGAAGCCCAGTCCGGCGCCGCGGCTGACGGTGTCCCTGGCGTGCTCCTCGTTGCGCAGCTGCTCGCGGTAGGCGCTCTTGATCTCGTCGAGCGTCATGCTGCGCAGGGGCTCGACCTTGCCCTTGATGCGCTCGACGTGATCGATATGCACCGGGTTGCCGCAGACGATGTAGTACTTCTTGTCCGGATTGATGCCGATGGCCAGGGCGCCGAGCTTGGAGCCGTTGGCGATCGCGCCGTCGGCGTAATGCAGGACGTTCTGCGACATCTCGACGAAGCTGGAGAAGATCTTGCGGCGCGCCGGGCCGCTGACGCCGGCGGCGTCGAGGCGGTGCTTGAGCGTGTCGGTCATGGCGCCGATGACGTTCTGCGAGAACTCGCCGGTGTAGTAGAAGAGGATGCCGTCCTTCACTGCCTGGTCGCAGAAGTCGGCGAAGTGCGAGAGATTCATCGATGAGGTTCCTGTAGCGTCAGATACGGAAGCCGATGGCGCTGACGTCGTCCTTGCGCGGCTCGTTGCCCTGGTATTCGGCGAGCGCGGCGACCAGTGCCGCGCGCTGCTCGGGCATGGTCCTGGCTCGGTTCTTGAGGAGGACTTCGCGGGTGCGCCGCTTGCCGAAGGCGATGCGCTTGGCGCCGCCGAGCTGGTCGACGAAGCCGTCGGTAAAGAAATAGACCGCGGAGTTCTCCGGCAGCTCGATGCGGTGATTGGCCCAGACCTGGTCCATGGGCGTTGCCGCATAGCCGACGCCTTCGCGGTCGCCGTCGACGATGCGCACATCCTGGTCGTCCGGTGCCAGCAGGAGCAGCGGCAGGTGGGCGCCGGCGTAGGTCAGGGTGCGCTTGCCGGTGTCGACCCAGCAGAAAGCGGCATCCATGCCGTCGTCGGCGCCTTCGCCTTCCTCCGGCGTGATGCTGTGCTGATGGTCGAGATGGCCCATGGCGGTTTTCACCAGGCGGTTGACGGCGCCGATGATGGCGCTGGGGTCGTCGTGGCTGACGGTATTCAGCGCGCTTTGCAAAAAGGCGGACATGATCAGCGTCATGAAGGCGCCCGGCACGCCGTGTCCGGTGCAGTCGAACAGCACGACGAGAAAGCCGTCTTCGAAATTCTGGAAGTAGTAGAAGTCGCCGCTGACGACGTCGCGCGGGTCCCAGAGCAGGAAGTGGTCGGGCAGCGCCTTGCGCATGGCCTCGCGCGAAGGCCGCGAGAGCGACTGCTGGATGACGCTGGCGTAGTCGATGGATTCCATCACCAGGCGGTTCTTCTCGGCCTGCAGGGTGGCGATGGCGCGCAGCATGTCCTGTGCGGTGCCGACGCCGAGGTAGCGGTCGTCGTCGGCGATGATGAAGCCGTCGTTCATCGCCTTCTGGCCGCCTTCGAGAACCTTGAAGGACAGGTCCTGGATAGAGGTCTTCCTGTCCACGATCAGCGGCTGCTTGTCCATGAAGGCGATGCAGCTCTTGTTCAGGTAGACCTCGCGGTGGAAGGGGCGGGCCATGCTCTGCATGAAGATGTTGCGGTTGATGAGGCCGATCGGATGGCCGTCTTCGACCACCGGCAGGCCGATCATGTCCGGCTGGGCCTCGAAGATGGCGAACACTTCCTTGTTCAGGCTGTGCGGCGCCACGAATTCGGCCGGGACGACCAGGCCTTCGGTATGGCTGATGATGCGCGGGCGGGCCGGTGCCGCCGGTGTGGACTCGCGCTGGGCGGCGGGCGAGGATTGATTCATGGGAGTTCCCGTTGGTCAGTGGATGGCGGGCGGTGCGGCGTCGTGTGCGGCGTGCGCCGATGGCCGTTGCCTGGTGCGCATTCTCGGCACGCCGTATTGCCGCGGTGTGAATGAAATGTTGCGTTCGCGGCACGCGTGGCGCGGAGAGCGGCTGCGCATGAGAAAATGGCGTCATGGAACGACAGACACTGCGCTGCGGACGCTTCAGACTGGCCCTCGGCCGGCCGCTGATCATGGGCATCGTCAATCTCACGCCGGACTCGTTTTCGGGCGACGGCGTCGGCGCCGACACATCGGCTGCCATCGCCCACGCCCACGCGCAGATCGCGGCGGGCGCCGACCTGCTCGACCTCGGTGCCGAATCGTCGCGGCCGGGCGCGCCGCCGGTCGCCGCCGCCGACGAGATCGCGCGCCTGCTGCCGGTGTTGCGCGGCTTGCGCGACGCGGAGGTGCCGGTTTCGGTGGATACCTGCAAGACCGAGGTGATGCAGGCGGCGCTGGCCGAGGGCGCGGCGATGATCAACGACATTGCCGCCTTGCAGGCGCCCGGCGCGCTGGCCGCCGTCGCCGCCTCGCCGGCGGCGGTCTGCCTGATGCACATGCAGGGCGAGCCGCGCACCATGCAGGCCGAGCCGGCCTACGGCGACGTCGTCGCCGAAGTGCAGGCCTTTCTCGCCGCGCGTGCGCGCGCCTGCGTGGCGGCGGGTATCGGCGCCGACCGCATCGTCGTCGATCCCGGTTTCGGCTTCGGCAAGACGCTGGCGCATAATCTCGCCCTGCTGCGGCGGTTGGCCGGTTTCAGGGACCTCGGTTTTCCCGTGCTGGCCGGGTTGTCGCGCAAGTCGATGCTGGGCGCGATCACCGGGCAGCCGGTGACGGAAAGAATTCATGCCAGCGTGGCCGCGGCCGTGCTGGCGGTCGAGCGCGGCGCGGCCATCGTCCGCGTGCACGATGTCGCGGCGACGCGCGACGCGCTGAAAATACTTGAGGCAGTGGAGCAGGAACAATGACAAGAAAATACTTCGGCACCGACGGCGTGCGCGGTCGGGTCGGCAAGGGAGCCATCACGCCGGAATTCGTGCTGCGGCTCGGCTATGCCGCCGGCACCACGCTGGTCAGCCGCGAGCATCTGCCGGCGGGCGAGCGTCCGGCGGTGCTGATCGGCAAGGACACGCGCATCTCGGGCTACATGCTCGAGGCTGCGCTCGAAGCGGGCTTCGCGGCGGCGGGCGTGGACGTCATGCTGTGCGGGCCGATGCCGACGCCGGCGATCGCCTACCTGACGCGCGCCCTGCGGCTACAGGCCGGGGTGGTGATTTCCGCCTCGCACAATCCCTACGACGACAACGGCATCAAGTTCTTCTCGGCGCAGGGCACCA
>CAZWFC010000086.1:2097-13309 GCA_964632965.1 uncultured Rhodocyclaceae bacterium | reverse complement strand
CGTAGGGCACGACGTTGAACCACTTGCCGGACATGTTGAGCGCCATGCCGTGCGTCAGGTGGCCGCCGGCGGCGAGGTTCATGCCGAGAACGGTGTCGCCGGGCTTGAGGAAGGCCAGGAACACGGCCTGGTTGGCCTGGGAACCCGAGTTGGGCTGGACGTTGGCGCAATCGGCGCCGAACAGCTTCCTGGCGCGGTCGATGGCGAGCTGCTCGGCGATATCCACGTATTCGCAGCCGCCGTAGTAGCGCTTGCCGGGATAACCTTCCGCATACTTGTTGGTGAGCTGCGACCCCTGGGCTTCGAGCACCGCGTGGCTGACGTAGTTCTCGGAGGCGATCAGCTCGATGTGATCCTCCTGGCGGCGGTTTTCGGACTGGATGGCGCTCCAGAGTTCGGGGTCGGTCTTGGCCAGGGTGTTCTGCTTGGCAAACATGGCGGGGAATCCATATTGGATGGGGAAGCCGCGATTTTACCCCAGGACCCCGGAAACAAGGGCGGGCACCCGGGGCGGCTACCCGGCCACTTCGTCCAGGGACGCTTCCAGATGGTCCCGCTGGCCCCAGGCGGCCAGGTGCCAGGTCGAGTCGTGACGCTCTATCCAGTTCAGGGCCGCGTTCGGCACCTGGAAATCCCGTGCGGCGGTCAGGTCGCGGCCGGTGGCGAGGCGATAGGCGATGTCGAGCACGCCGCCGTGGGCGACGAGGAGCAGGCTTTGTCCGGCGTGCCTGTCCGCCAGCTCGTCCAGCGTCGCGGCGACGCGTGCGGCGAAGCGCGTCAGCGACTCGCCGCCGCCGAGGTCGTGCTGCGCGTCGCGCGCGGCATAGGCGGCATGCACCTCCGGGCAGCGGACTCGCGCCTCGTCGCCGGTGAGTCCCTGCATCTGCCCGAAGTGGCGCTCGCGCAGCCCCGGCTCGGCATGCACGGCCAGGCCGAGCGACGCGGCGATGGGGCTGGCCGTCTGCCAGGTGCGGGCCAGGTCGCTGCTGTAGATGGCGGCGAAGGACTGGCCGGCCAGCCCGGCGGCGGTCGCCGCCGCCTGGGCGCGTCCGGCGGCATTGAGAGGAATGTCGATCTGGCCCTGGAGGCGCCGCTGCGCATTCCAGTCGGTCTCGCCGTGGCGGACGATGCAAAGTCGCGTCGGGCTCATGGATAAGGACTTGGATGGCATTGTGGATTTCCGCAATACGCTACAAAAACGGGGCAAACGGCATTAAGCTACCGCAGCCGCCAAACCGCGCCCGGCAGGGCGCAGCGAGAACAGGTGGCGGATTTTACCCGCAGCCCGCACGGGAGGAGAGAAAAGCATGCAACCCCTACTCAAGCTGTCCGGCTTGATCGACCAGACCAACGAGCGCGTCGGCAAGCTGGCCACCTGGATGATCCTGGTCGTCGTCGTCATCAGCGCCGGCAACGCCGTGATGCGCTACGCCATCAACTGGAGCTCCAACGGCCTGCTGGAAATCCAGTGGTACCTGTTCTCCGGAATTTTCATGCTCTGCTCGGGCTACGTGCTGCTGAAGAACGAGCACATCCGCATCGACGTCGTCGCCGGCCGCCTGTCGCCGCGGGCGCAGAACTGGATCGACGTCTTCGGCATCCTGGTCTTCCTGCTGCCGATGGTCCTCATCACCCTGACCCTGTCCTGGCCGGTGTTCATGAACGCCTGGGACACCGGCGAAGGCTCGCCCAATCCCGGCGGCCTGATCCGCTGGCCGGTGCGGCTCCTGATGCCGATCGGCTTCCTGCTGCTGGCCCTGCAAGGGGTGTCCGAACTCATCAAGCGCATCGCCTTCCTCACCGGCAACGGGCCCAACCCGCTCGACAAGGTGAAGGGACCGACCGCCGAAGAGGAACTGGCCGAGATCATCAAGAAGCACCAAGTGGCGCCCGAGGTCGCCGACATCGTCGGCATGAACCGCGACATGGTGGAAGAAAAACCGCATGAGCACGAAGGGAGCCGGAAATGACCGAGTTCCTCATCGCCAACATGGCGCCGATCATCTTCGCCTCCATGGTGATCTTCCTGCTGCTCGGCTTCCCGGTCGCCTTCGCCCTCGGCGCCAACGGCATCATCTTCGGCTGGATCGGCATCGAACTGGGACTGTTCCATCCGGCCTTCTTCCAGGCGCTGCCCGAACGCATCTTCGGCGGCATCATGAACAACGACACGCTGCTGGCCATCCCCTTCTTCACCTTCATGGGGCTGATCCTCGAACGATCCGGCATGGCCGAGGACCTGCTCGACACCATCGGCCAGCTGTTCGGCCCGATCCGCGGCGGACTGGCCTTCGCGGTAGTGCTCGTCGGCGCCATGCTGGCCGCCACCACCGGCGTCGTCGCCGCTTCGGTGATCTCGATGGGCCTGATCTCGCTGCCCATCATGCTGCGCTACGGCTACGACCGGCGCCTGGCCTCCGGCGTCATCGCCGCCTCGGGCACGCTGGCGCAGATCATCCCGCCCTCGCTGGTGCTCATCATCATGGCCGACCAGCTCGGCAAGTCGGTCGGCGACATGTACAAGGGCGCTTTCGTGCCCGGCTTCGTGCTGACCGGCCTGTACCTGGGCTATATCGTCCTGGTCACGCTGATCAGGCCGCAGTGGGCGCCGGCGCTGCCCCCCGAAGCACGGGTATTCCGCGAGCCCAGCGGCAAGACCGGCAGCACGTCGCTGCTGGTGCTGACGGCGCTATCGGTCGCCGCGGCCTACGCCTTCGTCAAACTGCGGCTGCCGGCGGACAATCCGCTCGACGAAACCATCGTCCTCGGCATGCTGGCCGGCATCGGCGTCGCCTTCGTACTGGCCGTGCTCGACCAGGCATTCAAGCTCCACCTGCTGTCGGCCATGGCGCGCAAGGTCACCTTCGTGCTGATCCCGCCGCTGGCGCTGATCTTCCTCGTCCTCGGCACCATCTTCCTCGGCGTCGCGACACCGACCGAGGGCGGCGCCATGGGCGCCACCGGTGCGGTGATCATGGCGCTGGTGCGCAATCGCCTGTCCTGGTCGCTGCTCAGGCAGGCCATGGACAGCACCGCCAAGCTGACCACCTTCGTCGTCTTCATCCTCGTCGGCGCCCGCGTCTTCAGCCTCACCTTCTACGGCGTCGACGGCCACAAGTGGGTCGAGCACCTGCTCACCGACCTGCCCGGCGGCCAGATCGGCTTCCTGATCGTGGTGAACATTCTGGTCTTCGTACTGGCCTTCTTCCTCGACTTCTTCGAACTCTCGTTCATCGTCGTGCCGCTGCTGGGGCCGGTGGCCGAGGCGCTGGGCATCGACCTGATCTGGTTCGGCGTGCTGCTGGCCATCAACATGCAGACCTCGTTCATGCACCCGCCCTTCGGCTTCGCGCTGTTCTACCTGCGCTCGGTGGCGCCGACCTCGGCCTACAAGGACACGCAGACCGGCAAGCTGACGGAACCCGTCACCACGGGGCAGATCTACTGGGGCGCGATCCCCTTCGTCGTCATCCAGATGATCATGGTCGGCCTGGTGATCGCCTTCCCGCAACTGGTCGGCCACGACGCCCCGGTGGCTGTCGGCGGCCCGGAAATCGACATCCAGCAGATGCTGCAGGACGACGGCAGCAAGACGAACGGCGGCGATCTGGCACCGCCGCCCGCCCAGCAACAGGACGACGATGCCATCACCCGGGCGATCCGGGACGCGGCCAAGGGTAACTGAGGACGGCCCAACCGCCGCCCGGCGGGGAGCCGGGCGGCGGCCAAAAAGAAACCCCTGCGGCATCTCTGCCGCAGGGGTTTTCGTTTGGCGCTTCCGGGTCTTACTTGATGTGCTGCTGCAGGAAGCTGTCCATGCCCAGTTCGGCGACGCCGAACCACTGGTTCTGCGTCTTCTGGTACTTGAGGAACTCGGTGTAGATCTTCTTGAAGGCCGGGTTCTTGGCCGACTCGTCGCTGTAAAGCTGAACGGCGGCCTTGTAGGCGGCTTCGAGAATCTCGTTGGAGTAGCGCTTGAGCTTGACGCCCTGCTGCACCAGGCTGCGCAGCGCGATCGGGTTCTTGTGGTCGTACTCGGCCATCATGGTGACGTTGGCTTCGTACGCGGCGGCCTCGAACATCGCCTTGTAGTCGGCCGGCAGCTTGGCCCAGGCTTCCTTGTTCACGAAGAAGTGGATGACCGGACCCGGCTCCCACCAGCCCGGGAAGTAGTAGTTCTTGGCGACCTTGTGGAAGCCCAGCTTCTCGTCGTCGTAGGGGCCGACCCATTCGGCGGCGTCGATGGTGCCTTTTTCCAGCGCCGGATAGATGTCGGAACCGGGAATCTGCTGCGTCACCATGCCGAGAGCCGAGAACACCGCGCCGCCGAGACCGGCGATGCGCATCTTGACGCCCTTGACGTCGGCCAGCGTGTTGATCTCCTTGCGGAACCAGCCGCCCATCTGCACGCCGGTGTTGCCGCCGGCGAAGGACACGACGTTATAGGCGGCGTAGAACTCGTCGAGCAGCTTCTGGCCGCCGCCCTGGTAGATCCAGGCGTTCATCTGGCGGTTGTTCATGCCGAAGGGAACCGCCGTGCCGAAGGCGAAGGTGCGATCCTTGCCGACGTAGTAGTAGGAGCAGGTATGGCAGCACTCGACGGTGCCGTTCTGCGTCACGTCCAGCGCCTGGCCGCCGGGGGCGACTTCGCCGGGGGCGAAGACCTGCACCTGGAACTTGCCGCCGCTCATGGCGTTGAGGCGCTTCGACAGCACGTCGGCGCCGCCGTAGATGGTGTCGAGGCTCTTGGGGAAGCTGGAGGTCAGGCGCCACTTGATGGTCGGGGCCGTCTGGGCGATGGCCGGTGCGGCGCCGGCCGCCAGGATGCCGGCCATGCCGGCGTTTTGCAGAAACTTGCGACGTTCCATATGTCATCTCCTGTTGTTATCGGCTGGCTGGCGCCGCCGGTTATTGACGAACATTCCGCGAGGGAATGGCGTCGATACTACACCAAGCGATTCGGGTATCGATGTTGCGGTAAACCGCAATTGGGGTTCAGTTTCCGGCTACCGTCATGCGCCCGATCAGGATGGAACCGACCTGCTTGGAACCGCGCGCCGCCGTGTCGTTGCCGACGGCGGCGACATCCAGGAACATGTCTTTCAGATTGCCGGCGATGGTGATCTCCTGCACCGGATAGGCGATTTCGCCGCCCTCGACCCAGTAGCCGGCCGCGCCGCGCGAATAGTCGCCGGTGACATAGTTGATGCCGTGCCCGAGCAGTTCGGTCACCAGCAGTCCGGTGCCCATTTCGCGCAGCAGGCCGCGGAAGTCCAGAGCGCCCGATTCGACGATCAGGTTGTGGCTGCCGCCGGCATTGCCGGTGGTCGGCATGCCGAGCTTGCGCGCCGTGTAGGTGGACAGGAAATAGCCCTGCAGCACGCCGCCGTCGACGACGCAGCGGTCCCGCGTCGCGACGCCGTCGTCGTCGAAGGGGCTGGAGGCCAGCCCCTTGCGCAGGTGCGGCTTTTCGTCGATACGCACGCAGGACGGGAAGATCCGCTTGCCGAGCGAATCGACAAGGAAGGACGACTTGCGGTAGAGCGAACCGCCGCTCACCGCATGCACGAAGCTGCCGATCAACCCGGCGGCCAGCGGCGCCTCGAACAGCACCGGCACCTGGCGGGTCTTGAGCTTCTTCGCCTTGAGACGCGACAGCGCCCGGCGCGCCGCGTATTCGCCAATGGCCTCGGCGGGCGCCAGGTCGGCCGGATCGCGATGGCCGGAATACCAGTCGTCGCGCTGCATGTCGCGGCCCTTGCCGGCGATCGGGGCGCAGGACAGGTAGTGGCGCGAGCTGGCGTAGCCGTCCATGAAGCCCAGGCTGTTGGCAGAAATGAAATGCGACTGCTGCGCCGAGACGCTGGCGCCTTCCGAATTCGTCACCAGCGGGCTGACGGCGAAAGCGGCCTGCTCGCAGCGGCGGGCGAGTTCGACCGCTTCCTCCACCGGCAGGTGCCAGGGGTAGTAAAGGTCGAGGTCCATCGGCCCCTTGGCCAGCAGGTCGGCGTCGGGCAGGCCGGCGGCGGCGTCCTCGGCGGTGAAGCGGGCGATGGAGAGCGCGGCTTCGACCGTGGCGCGCAGGGCGGCGGCGGAAAAATCGGACGTCGAGGCGTGGCCGCGGCGCTGCCCGAGATAGACGGTGACGCCGATGCCCTTGTCGCGGTTGTACTCGATGGTCTCGACGGCGCCGCAGCGCACCGTGACGGACTGGCCGAGCCCCTCGGACACGTCGGTTTCGCAGGCGCTGGCGCCCAGCGCCTTGGCATGATCGAGAACCGCCTGGGCCAATTCGCGCAGACGGTCGTGGGAATAGCTGAATTCGTGGCCGGACATGGGAGTTTGTGCAGAATGCAAAGGTTATAATCATACGCGTGGAAACCGACGACTACGACGACAAGCCGAGCAAGTCCCAGAAGAAACGGGAAATGGAAGCGCTGCAGGACATGGGCGCGGAACTCGTCGAACTCGGCCGCGACCAGCTGAAGAAAATCAGCCTCCCCGACGATCTGCGCGAGGCGGTGCGCGACGCGCAACGCTTCACCCAGCACGAGGCCCGGCGGCGCCAGATGCAGTACATCGGCCGCCTCATGCGCGACCTCGACCCCGAACCGATACGTCTGGCCCTCGACGAAATCAAGGGCATTTCCGCAGCGGCGACGGCGCGCCAGCACGCGCTGGAGCGCCTGCGTACGCGCCTGCTCGACGACGAAGCCGTGCTCGGCGAAATCGGCCGCGATTATCCGGGCGCCGATTTCCAGCACCTGCGCCAGTTGCGCCGCAATGCGCTGAAGGAACGGGAACAGAACAAACCGCCGCGTGCCTACCGCGAGTTGTTCCGCGTGCTGCGCGAGCTTGGGGGGAACAACCATGACGCAGATGACGCTGGAACTGCCGGCGAATGAAGAACTCCTGATCGGACTGGTTTCGATCTCCGACCGCGCTTCGTCGGGGACCTACGCGGACCGCGGCATTCCGGCGCTGCAGGAATGGTTCGCCGCCGCGCTCGCCAGCCCCTGGCGCATGGAAACCCGCCTGATCCCCGACGACCAGGCGACCATCGAACGCACGCTGATTGAACTCTGCGACAAGGCCGGCTGCCATCTGGTGCTCACCACCGGCGGCACCGGGCCCGCGCCGCGCGACGTCACGCCGGAAGCGACCACGGCCGTCGCCCACAAGCTGATGCCCGGCTTCGGCGAACAGATGCGGCAGATATCCCTGCATTTCGTTCCCACCGCCATCCTTTCGCGCCAGGTCGGCGCGATCCGCGGCAAGACCCTGATCCTCAACCTGCCGGGACAACCGAAGTCGATCCGGGAAACGCTGGAAGGCGTCAAAGACGCAGCAGGCAACCCGGTCGTGCCGGGCATCTTCGCCGCCGTGCCCTACTGCATCGACCTGATCGGCGGACCCTACGTCGAGACGCACGCAACCGTCGTCCAGGCCTTCCGGCCGAAGTCGGCGCAGAAGGCGGCACCGGCGCCATGACCGACCAGGACTGCTCGATCTCGACCAGCCAGCTGCAGATCGGCGTCTACGTCTATCTCGACGTCGGTTGGATGCACCATCCGTTCAGCTTCAACAACTTCAAGATCAAGTCAGAAGACCAGATCAGGACCATCCAGAGTCTCGGCCTCGACAAGGTCCGCTGGGACCCGGACCGCAGCGATCTCCGGCCGCTGCCGGCCGGCACCGCCCCGCTGGCTGCCGTGAGCGCAGCGGCCGCGACGGCAACGGCGGCCCGTGCGGAAACATCGGTAGCGGCAGGCGCGGCGCCGTCGGCTGCGGCCGAGTCGCCGCCGGCGCTGGCCGCCGAGGTGGTGGCGGCCAACGAGGCCGCCGTGGCGGCGAAGCAGGTGCGCATCGAACGCCTGCGCGTGCAGCGCGACCAGCTGGCCAAGGTCCAGCAGGCCTTCGTCAGCGCCAATGCCACGGTGCGAGCGATCAGCAAGGACATCTTCTCGAAGCCGAAGGAGACCATCGCGCAAAGCGAGCAGCTCGTCCGGCAGATGGTCGACACCTTCCTCTCCGCCCCCGAAGTCGCGATCCAGGTAATGGGCGAAAAACCCGGCGGCGAAGAGGTCTACCTGCACGCCCTCAACGTCTCGGTGCTGTCGATGATGATCGGCCGCGAACTCGCGCTGCCGGCCGAAACCATGGGTCAGCTGGGCATCGGCTGCCTGTTCCACGATATCGGCCTGACCGAGATTCCCGCCAAGATACTGAACAAGGTCGAGCCGCTGACCAAGTCGGAACGCGACTTCTACGAAATGCATTGCGCCTACGGCGTCGACATCGCCAGGCGTGTCGGCCTGACGGAAGCCGTGCAGACCATCATCCGCAGCCACCACGAGTTCCAGGACGGCAGCGGCTACCCGGACCGCCTGAAAGGCGAGGCGATCCACATGCTGGCGCGCATCGTCGTCGTCACCAGCCATTACGACAGCCTGTGCAACCCGGTCAATATCTCCGCCGCGCTGACGCCCCACGAGGCGCTGTCGCTGATGTTCGCCCAGCAACGCGCCAAGTTCGACCCGAAAATCCTGCAAATCTTCATCCGCTGTCTCGGCGTCTTCCCGCCGGGGACCGTCGTGCGGCTCAACAACGACGTCGTCGGCCTCGTCATCTCGATCAACGCGGCGCGGCCGCTCAAACCGAGCGTCATCATCCACGACCCGGACGTGCCGCGCCACGAGGCCATCATCGTCGATCTCGACGCCGAACCGGACATCAGCATCAGCAAGGCGATCCGCCCCGCCCAGCTGCCCAAGGCGATCTACGACTACCTGAGCCCGAGGAAGCGCATCAGCTACTACTTCGACGCCGACGCCGGCAAGTCGGCGCAGAGCTGACAGCCCGCATCCGGCAGCGACCATGTCCCGCGATCCCCGCCTCGACCAACTGCTGCTCGATCATGCCGACGAGATGCTGCTGCTCGTCGACCCGCGCACCCTCGCCATTCGCGCCGCCAACCGCGTCGCCAGCCGCCGTCTCGGCTACAGCCACGACGAGCTGATGCACAAGAAGATCTCCGAGGTCGAAAGCGCCCTCGCCGACGTCTTCTTCTGGCAGGACGTCCAGGACGGCGGCACCGGCGAGCTCGACGACGCCGAAAGCCTCTACTGCTGCGCCGACGGCAGCCTGCTGACGGTGGCGCGCACCATCCGGCGCATCGCGGCCGACGGCGACGAATGGCTGGTGCTGCGCGCGCGCGACGTGCGGCGCGAAAAGCAGGCCGCCGCCGACCTCGCCCAGATGGCGTCGCAACTGCGCGCCACGCTGGAGGCGACCGGGGACGGCATCCTCGTCGTCGACCCCGGCAACCGCATCGTCAGCATGAACCACCGCTTCGCCGAAATGTGGCATCTGTCCGAGGACCTGCTGCTGCGCCGCGACGACGACCTGCTCTTCGACTGCGTCGCCCGCCAGCTGCGCGATCCGGAGCCCTATCGCAACCGCCTCAAGGACATCGCCGGCGAACCCGACCAGGAGAGCTTCGACATGCTCGAACTGGCCGACGGGCGCGTGTTCGAGCGCAAGTCGCGGCCGCAGCACCTGCACGACCAGATCGTCGGCCGCGTCTTCAGCTTCAACGACGTTACGGCGCGGGTCGCCATCGAGCGCGAACTGATCCAGGCGCGCGACCATGCCGAGCGGGCCAACCGCGCCAAGAGCGAATTTCTCGCCATGATGTCGCACGAGATCCGCACGCCCATGAACGGCGTCATCGGCATGACCGAACTGCTGCTCGACACGGCGCTCGACGCCGAGCAGCGCGAATACGCCGGCATCGTCCGCTCCAGCGCCGATGCGCTGCTGTCGATCATCAACGACATTCTCGACTACTCGAAGATCGAGGCCAGGAAGCTGGCCATCGAGGTGATCGATTTCAACCTCCTGACGCTGCTTGAGGACTTCGCCGACCTCTACGCCGTGCGCGCCGCGGAAAAGCGGCTCGAACTGACCTGGCAGCTCGATCCGGACGTGCCGATGCTGCTGCGCGGCGATCCGGGGCGGCTGCGGCAGGTGCTCATCAATCTGGTCGGCAACGCCATCAAGTTCACCGATCACGGCATGGTCAACCTGGCGGTCAGCCGCGCCGGCGACAGCGGCGGCCGGATGTTGCTGCGCTTCGCCGTGGTCGACAGCGGCATCGGCATTTCCGCCGCCTCGCTGGCGCGCATCTTCGAACCCTTCGAGCAGGCCGACGGCACCATGACGCGCAAATACGGCGGCACCGGGCTCGGGCTGGCCATCTCGCGCCAGCTGGTCCAGCTGATGGGCGGCGACATCGGCGCCAACAGCGTGCGGGAACAGGGGTCGACGTTCTGGTTCACCGTCGCCGTCGAAGTCCAGCCCGCGCACGCGGTCGAGGAGCCGCTACCGGGCCAGGAGGCGCTCGCCCGGCTGGCCGGCACGCGCATCCTGATCGTCGACGACCGCGCGCCGAACCGGGAAATGCTCAAGCCGCTGCTCGACCGCTGGGGCTTCCGCACCGACACCGCCGCCGATGCCACAGCCGCCTTCGACATGCTCCGTGCCGCCAGCGCCGCGGGCGACGGCTACCGGCTGGCGCTCGTCGACAAGCTGATGCCGGGCATCAACGGCGAGACCTTGGGAAAATGGGTGCGCGACGACCCCGCGCTCGACGATACGGCGCTGATCCTGCTCGCCTCGATCGGCGAACGCGGCGAAGCCCAGCGCCTGACCGGCATCGGCTTCGCCGGCTACCTGTCCAAACCGATCAAGCGCTCCTTGCTGCTCGACTGCCTGTTGACGGTGCTGGGCAACGCGCTGGCGGGCAGAAAGACCGTCGAGCGGCCGCTGGTCACGCAGCATTCGCTCATGGAAGCGAAGCGCGCGCAGGCGCAGTTGCTGCTCGTCGAGGACAACCCGGTGAACCTCAAGGTGGCGCAGGCCATGTTGCGCCAACTGGGCTTCGCAAACGTCGCGGTGGCCCTCGACGGCCGCCAGGCGCTCCAGGCGCTGGAAGGCAATGCCTACGATCTGGTCCTGATGGATTGCCAGATGCCGGTCATGGACGGCTACGAGGCCACGCGCGAAATGCGCCGGCGCGGACTGACGACACCGGTCATCGCCCTGACGGCCAACGCCATGGTCGGCGACCGCGAAAAATGCCTTGCCGCCGGAATGAACGACTACCTGGCCAAGCCGGTCAAATCGCGCATGCTCAGCGATACCATCGAGC
>CAZWFC010000086.1:0-1997 GCA_964632965.1 uncultured Rhodocyclaceae bacterium | reverse complement strand
AGTCAGGCGACGCTCAGCGCGTAGCGGCCGATGACATGCCCCGGCACCGACTCGGCGATGCCGACCGGTTGCAGGCGCAGGCGCTGCCCGTCGAGTTCGAGCGCGGCGGCGATGCCCGGCTCCCAGGCGCTGGCGGCGACGACGATGCGCACCAGCGTGCCGGCGGCCGGCGGATCGAGCAGGATGCCCTCGGTCGGCAAGCCGCCGCAGTCGGCGACGATGGCGCGCGGCGTCTTCGACAGGGTCTCGATGCCGACCGCCGCCTGCGTTTCCGACTCGCGCGCATAGCGGCGAACGACGCCCATCAGCCAGTTGTCGCCCCCGTCGGGCTGCATGCCGATCAGCGCGCCGACGCGAATCCAGTCATTGCCCGACGTCGGCGCGATGGCGCCGATGCCGCCGTGGCCGACATCGGCAATGGTCCACGCCTCGACGGCGCCGCCGCTCCATGCCGGATTCGCCAGCCGTTCGTGCAGGGCCGCAACGCCGGCGACGACCGACAGCCGCGACTCGATCCGGTGGCGCTTGTGCGAGCGCATCGGCGGCGTCGGCGACCAGCACAGCGCCAGGTGATCGAGCACGGCCAGCACCGCCGCCACCGCATACTGGCCGCCGAGCGCGACATCCGCCGGCAGCGCCTGCTGCGCGGCGATGTCCGCGCGCAACTCGGCGACCGCCGCGGCCGCCCGGCCGGTGCTGAAGAAGCGCAGCGTCGGCGCGGTCGCGGGCTGGCGTGCCAGGCGCGCCGGCGGCCGTGCCTGCGCCGCGTCCACCCAGTAGACATTGTCCGGCCGCACTTCCGCGGTGAAAATGAAATGCGGCAGGAAGTGGGCGATCAGCCGCTCGGCGAGTTCGATCTCGATCGGCAGCAACGTGTCCATCGAGGTGGCGTGAAAGACCAGCATCTTCAGGTACTCGGCCTGCGGTGTCGTCTCGCTGCCGGCATACAACATCACATTGCGCGTGGCGAGCTTCGCCGCGAAGGCGGCGAGATAGGCACGCCCCGCCGCCGCCCACAGGCCGCCGTCGAGGGGACTGTAATGCAGCTGATTCCATTTCAGCCGGCCGGCATAGGCGCAAAGCAGGCGGGCGTAGAGCAGGTCGAGGCGGGCCTTGATCGCCTCGCTGCCCTTTTCTCCGCCGTCGCAGGCGGCGCGGCAACCTTCGTAGGCGCGCACCAGTTCGGTCCAGTAAGCGTGGTTGATCTGCCAGAGCCGGGATTCCTGCGCCCGCGACGGATTCGCCAAACCCACGTAGTCGCGCGCCAGGCGGCGCGCCTGCGGCGCCGCCGCTGCGTCGAGCAGCAGCAGGCGCTCGAAGCGCAGGTCGGCGCGCAATTCGCTGCTCGCCGCCAGCGACTCGAACCAGGCCGTCGCCTGATCCACGGCCGCCGCCGCGTCGAGCGTCGCCAGCTCCGCGCCGACGCGACGCGCCTCTTTTGCATCCGCCAACGGGTGGTCGGACTTGGCGGAGAAGATTCCCAGCATGGCGCCGGACCGTTTACTCGTTCAGCCAGCGCGCGAGGAAGGCCGCACCCCAGGCGACGCCGAAGCCGGTGACGTCGGTGGCGACCGCCCCCAGGCCGCCGCCGCAGCTGCACGAGGAAAGATCGACATGCACCCAGGGCAGGTCCGCGGTGAAACGCTTGAGGAAACGCGCGGCGAGAATGTGGTCGGCCTCGCCGGCCATCGTGCATTGCTTGACGTCGGCGACCTTGGATTCGAGACCGGCTTCGCCCTGCTCGTAGTCCGCGTCCATCGGGAAGGCGCAGACGCGCTCGCCGCTGGAACGGCCGGCGCCGATGGCCTGCACCGCCAGCGCATCGTCGCTGGCGAAGACGCCGGCATAACGGTTGCCGAGCGCGCCGATCATGCTGCCGGTGAGCGTGGCGAAGTCGACGATCAATCCCGGTTTCCCGCGCGCCGCCAGCGTCAGCGTGTCGGCCAGCACCATGCGGCCCTCGGCGTCGGTATGCACGATCTCGATGGTGGTGCCGT
>CAZWFC010000085.1:0-13400 GCA_964632965.1 uncultured Rhodocyclaceae bacterium | reverse complement strand
CGACCTGCATCGGCTGCAAGGCCTGCCAGGCGGCGTGCATGGAATGGAACGACATACGCGACGAAGTCGGCAGCAACGCCGGCGTCTATGACAACCCGCCGAACCTGACCGAGAACTCCTGGACCGTGATGCGGTTCTCCGAGATCGAGGAAGCCGGCAAGCTGGAGTGGCTGATCCGCAAGGACGGCTGCATGCATTGCGCCGATCCGGGCTGTCTCAAGTCCTGCCCGGCCCCCGGCGCCATCATCCAGTACGCCAACGGCATCGTCGACTTCCACGAGGAAAACTGCATCGGCTGCGGCTACTGCATCACCGGCTGCCCGTTCAACGTCCCGCGCATCTCGAAGAAGGACGGCAAGGCCTACAAGTGCACGCTCTGTTCGGACCGCGTCGCCGTCGGCCAGGCGCCGGCCTGCGTCAAGGCCTGCCCGACCGGCGCGTTGCAGTACGGGTCCAAGGAACAGATGAAGGACTACGCCGGCCATCGCGTCAAGGACCTCGTCGAACGCGGCTACAAGAACGCGGGGCTCTACGACCCGCCGGGCGTCGGCGGCACGCACGTCATGTACGTGCTGCACCACGCCGACCGGCCGCAGCTCTACAGCGGCCTGCCGGCCGATCCCGCCATCAGCCCGCTCGTCGGCCTGTGGAAGGGCTTCGCCAAGCCGCTCGCCACCGCCACCATGGCGCTGGTCGGCCTGGCCGGGCTGTTCCACTATGTCATGAAGGGGCCCAACGAAGTCTCGAAAGAGACCGAGCGGAAAGCCGAAGACGAGGTGACACCATGATCCGCGATCCGAACGACCTGAAGCGCTACACGCCGCACGAACGGGCCAACCACTGGGTGGTGGGGATGAGCTTCATCCTCCTCGCCCTCTCGGGCCTGGCCCTTTTCCATCCGCTGTTCTGGCCGCTCACCAACCTGTTCGGCGGCGGCACCTGGACGCGCATCCTGCACCCCTACCTCGGCGTGCTGATGGCGGTGTCCTTCCTGGCCCTCTACAAGCGGTTCAAGGCGTTGAACGAAATGACGCCGACGGACTGGGAGTGGACGAACCGGGTGAAGGAGATGGTGGACGGCGACGACCACAACATGCCGGAACAAGGCAAGTACAACGGCGGCCAGAAGCTCCTGTTCTGGGCGCTGGCGATCTGTACGCTGCTGCTGTTCGTCTCCGGCATCGTGCTGTGGCGCGCCTGGTTCGACTTACCGGTCGGGCTGGTGCGCCTCGGCGCCGTGGTTCATGCCGTCGCCGCCTCGGTGATGATCGGCCTCATCACGGTGCACGTCTACGCCGCCATCTGGGTGAAGGGCACCATCCGCGCCATGTGGTACGGTACGGTCACGCGCGGCTGGGCGCGCCAGCATCACCGCGCCTGGTACCGCCAGATGACGGGCAAATGAGCGGCCGGTAATCCCGTGTCGCAACCCGGCCCGCGAACTCCGGTTCGCGGGCCTGTTTTTTCGGAGCACACATGAGCATCACGCCGCAATACGGCGCCGCCGCGCCCTCGACCAGCGAACCGACGCGCGTCATCGTGCCGGCGCGCGCCACGATCTTCGCCGACCGTGCCCGCCGCTTCGCCGCCCTCGCCGAAGGCCATGCGCTGGGCGACTGGCTGCGCTTCCTCGGCCGCCTGACGCAGGCCCAGCACGGCGCGCTGCAAGCACTGAATGCCGTACCGCTGCCCGACGCCGCCGCGCTCGAACAGGCGCGCAGCCACGGCATGCCGCCGGTTCCCGCCCAGCACTGGCCGCGCGACCACGCCTGGCGCGACGCGCTGGCCGGCATCGTCGCCGCCCTGAAGACCGCCGAGGCGCCCGAGGCCGTGCGGCAAAGCGGCGACCGCCTCGGTGCCGCAACGCCCGAACAGCTCGAAGCCCTCGCCGACCGCGTGCTGCGCACCGAACTCTACGGCGACGACGCCGACCTGCTGCCCTACGTCGCCGCCGCCCTCCAGGTCTATTGGACGGCGCTGGCCGCAACGCTCGGCACCGCGGGCATCCCGGCGCTCGACGTGCCGGGCGTCTGCCCCTGCTGCTGCTTCCTGCCCGTTGCCAGTCTCGTCCAGACAGTGAAGGAAACGGCCAACCTGCGCTACCTGCACTGTTCGCTGTGCAACACCGAATGGAACCTGGTGCGCGTCAAATGCGCCGCCTGCGATGCGACGGAAAAGATCGCCTACCGCCAGATCGAGGGCTCCGACCTCAAGAACGCCGCGGCGATGCGCGCCGAAACCTGCGACGACTGCAGAAGCTACCTGAAGATCCTCTACCAGGAGAAGGCAGCGGACGGCGACCCGGTGGCCGACGATCTCGCCACCCTCGCCCTCGACATGCTCGCCGACGAAGCCGGCTATTCGCGTGCCGGACCCAACCTGTTGTTCGTCCCCGGCAACGCCTAGGGGTACTAGAATGGGCGCGCGGCAATACAACAACATACACGCCGCTTCATTCGAACTACCGGGAGGAGCACCATGTTTGCCAACACCAGTATCCGCACCCTGCTCTCGTGGGGATTTGGCATCGTCATCGCCCTGACCGCCGTCATGGCGGCCATCATCTTCCAGCGCAGCAGCACGGTTGCCGACCACGTTGCCGAGGTCGGCTCCACCGCCTACCCGAAGGTCGCCGCCGCCGCCGAATTGCGCCTCAACGTCATGCGCAACTGGGCCAACACCCTGCTGCTGCTTCAGGTAACGGACAGCGGCGAGATGAAGCGCGTCACCGACGAGATGGCGGCCAACAGCAAGGTCATCACCGGCAAGTTCGAGATACTTGAAAAGCTGGTCGTCTCCGCCACGGGCAAGCAGCAACTCGGCGCCATGCTGGCCGCGCGCAAGGACTACACGGAGCACCGCAAGCAATACCTCGACATGGTGAAAGCCGGCAACAAGGAAGAGGCCAACCGCTTTCTCGCCGGCACCCTGAAGACCAAGCTGGAAGCCTATGTCCAGTCCATCGGCGGCCTGCTCGATCGCGAAGCCGCCGGCATGGACAGCCTCAGCACCGAGGCCATCTCCCTCGCCTCCAGCCTCAAGACCATCAATCTCCTGCTCTCCGCCGTGGTCGTCGTCGTCTCGATTTCGACCGCCGTCACCGTCGTGCGGGTCGTCGGCAACGCCCTCGGCGGCGACGTCCATTACGCCGGCGACATCGCCCGGCGCATCGCCGACGGCGACCTCTCGGCCGATATCCGCACCGCCCCGGGCGACGACCGCAGCCTGCTGGCCTCGATGAAGCTGATGCGCGACCGCCTGCGCACCATCGTTTCCAGCATCGGTTCCGGCGCCACGCAGGTCGGCCAGGCCGCCCTGGACCTCGCCCAGGCGTCGCGCTCGGTCGCCGAGGCGTCGAGCCGCCAGAGCGAAGCGACCAGTGCGACCGCCGCCGCCGTCGAGGAAATGACCGTCGGCATCAGCCAGATCGCCGACAGCGCCGACCAGGCCCATCTTCTCTCGGTGCATTCCGAGGAACTCTCGCGCAAGGGCAGCACCGTCATCCACAGCGCCGCCACCGAAATGGGCAAGATCGCCGACTCCGTCGAAGCCTCCTCGGCGATCATCGGCACCCTCGAACACCAGTCGAACGAAATCTCCGCCGTGGTCAACGTCATCAAGGAAATCGCCGACCAGACCAACCTGCTGGCTCTCAACGCCGCCATCGAAGCGGCGCGTGCGGGCGAACAGGGGCGCGGCTTCGCGGTGGTGGCCGACGAGGTGAGAAAACTCGCCGAACGCACCACGGCATCGACCCAGGAAATCGCCACCACCATCCAGCAAATCCAGGGCGGCACCAAGAATGCGGTGCAGAGCATGGTCGCCGGCGTCGAGCAGGTCCGCTCCGGCACGGCGCTCGCCCAGCAGGCCGGGGCGTCGATCGTCGAGATCGAGGCCGAAGCCCAGCGCGTTGTGGGCGTCTTCAACGACATCTCCAACTCGCTCAAGGAACAGACCACCGCGAGCAACGAGATCGCGCGCAACGTCGAAAACATTGCCTCGATGGTCGAGGAAAACAATGCGGCGGCAGCGAAGGCCGCCACCGCCGCCCAGCAACTGGAGCAACTGTCCGAGGGACTTTCCCGGTCGATCGGCTCCTTCCGTTTATAACCCGCTCGCAAGAGCTTTCTGCCCGGTCCGGGTGAAGGCATGAACAAACTCTCCCAACTCCCCGCCGTCGACCGCCTGCTCGCCGAACCCCGGCTGGTCGAACTCGCCGAACGCCACGGCCGCGCCATCACCACCGCCGCCGTGCGCGCCGAACTCGCCGCCGTGCGCAGCGCGGCGAAAGACGGCGGCGCCGTGCCCGAACCCGCCGCGCTCGTTGCCGCTATCGCCGCGCGCATCGAGCTGGCGGCGCGGCCGCAACTGCGCCGCGTCTTCAACCTGACCGGCACCGTGCTGCACACCAACCTCGGCCGCGCCGCCCTGCCCGAGGAAGCCGTGACCGCGCTGGTGATGGCCGCCCGTTCGCCCTGCGCGCTCGAATACGACATCGCCACCGGCGGCCGCGGCGACCGCGACGACGTGGTGAACGACCTCGTGCGCGAACTCACCGGCGCCGAAGCCGCCACCGTCGTCAACAACAACGCCGCCGCCGTCTTCCTGCTGCTCAACACCCTGGCGCCGCGCAAGGAAGTCATCGTCTCGCGCGGCGAACTGATCGAAATCGGCGGCGCCTTCCGCATCCCGGACATCATGAAACGCGCCGGCGCCAAGCTGGTCGAGGTCGGCACCACCAACCGCACGCACGCCAAGGACTTCGCCGAAGCACTCGGCCCGCGCACGGCCATGCTGATGAAGGTGCACACCAGCAACTACGCCGTGCAGGGCTTCACCAAAACCGTGCCCGAAGCCGAACTCGCCGCCATCGCCCACGGCCACGGCGTACCCTGCGTCGTCGACCTCGGCAGCGGCACGCTGACCGACCTCGAACAATGGGGCCTGCCGCACGAACCGACCCCGCGCGAAACGCTCGCCGCCGGCGCCGACCTCGTCACATTCTCCGGCGACAAGCTGCTCGGCGGCCCGCAAGCCGGCATCCTCGCCGGCAGCAAGGAACTCATCGCCCGCATCAAGAAGAACCCCTTGAAGCGATGCCTGCGCGTCGGCAAGCTGACGCTGGCCGCGCTCGAAGCCGTGCTGCGGCTCTACCGCGACCCCGACCGCCTGGCCGAACGCCTGACGACCATCCGCCTGCTGACCCGCCCCGAAGCCGACATCCGCGCCCAGGCCGAACGCCTGCTGCCGGCGCTGCAAGCCGCGCTGGCCGCATGGCCGCTCACCGTCGCCATCGAACCTCTGTCCAGCCAGATCGGCTCCGGCTCCCTGCCGGTAGACCGCCTGCCCTCCGCCGGCCTCGTCGCCCGCCCGCAAGGCAAGCGCGCCGGCATCCTGCACACGCTCGAAGAACGCCTGCGCAGCCTGCCGGTGCCGGTGATCGGCCACATCGCCGACGATGCGCTGCGGCTTGATCTGCGCTGCCTCGGGGTAGAGGAAGAAGTTGAATTCGTCGATCAATTGTCCGGCTTAGGCCGGCCGAAAAGGTAGTTAGGCAAGCCCATGTATTCGGACGCTCAAATTCAAGAATTGCACCTAGACAGCAGAAAATACTATGCAAGGTGCTTCGAGCTTCAAGAGAAAATTTTGGCTCTTGCGGAGAATGAATCTGCTCCAGCGAAAGAGCATTTTGTTTATGGCGTTGCCCGCAGACTGAGCACCATAAGAGAATGCCTACGATTTTTCTTTAATCACATACCCCCAGAGTTAAAGGCCGAAGCAGAGCCAACCCTCCATGCACAAAGCAATGCAAACTTGCATGCCTTCCTCATCAATTGTGCTGGCATTGGCGACAATATGGCTTGGTTTCTTGCTTACCGAAACGGGATGGATGGCCAAATTGATTTAGAAAAGAAGAAGCACGACATCGGCCTGTTCAATAAAGAATTTCGGAAGCACCTCACTGAACGGCTAGGAAAAAAGGTTGATGAATTCAAGGACTGGCACAGTCACATAATCAATCATCGCCATCCGACAGCTCACAGAATTCCACCGTACGTCATTCCTTATGTGCAATTTAAAGACACAGGAAGAATTGACTTCACCCCTCGCTATATCCACGCCTTTGATAAAAGCCAACCAGTGCCATTACATGCCCAATGCATATGCGACATAGGGGCTGTTATTGAGCTGGTTGAGGCGTTGATTGCAGATGTGGAAGAAGACCATCATGCCTAATGCAATCCAGCGGGTCGGCCTCGAATTGTTCAAGCCAAGATCGAACGTCGGAGCAGGGCCGAAGCCCTGTATTCGCGTCGCCCTCCCGCTGCTGAGAGGCGCAGATATCGGTCAACGCGAACACAGGGCTCCGGCTTGTCGGCTTGGACACGTGCCCAAGCTCAAAGCGGGTGGGCGGGGTGCTCCGGCAGACCGACGCCCCGAAGGAAGTCCCCTTGGGGGATATCTGCGCCTCTCAGCAGCGGGAGGGCTGACGGAGTACCCCGCCCACCCAGCGCACGGATAGAAACAAGTTAAAGGTGGCTGCCGTCCCTGACGGCTCCTGCCCCGGCGGTCCCTTCACGGAACCGCCACCAGCCGCACCGGTTCGCCGGTGCATCGTAAGCCGCGGGGGCTTCCGCCTCGCGGCAGTTGAATTGAATCGGGAGAGATGGAGATGACAGACACCATGCGACCTTCGCGCCGAAACTTCCTCGCCGCTGGCGGCGGCCTTGCGGCGGCAACTCTCGCCGCGCCCATCCTGGCGCAACAGCCGGGATCACCTTTTCTCATCACCAGTTCGACCGACGTGCTGCTGCCCAAGGGCAAGGCGCAGCGCGTGGTTATCTGCGGCGGCGGCTGGGGCGGCCTCAACGCCGCCAAGCAGTTGCGCCTGCTGGCCCCTCAGTTGGAGGTCGTGCTTCTGGAGCGCAACCCCGTGTTCTTCTCGTGCCCGATGAGCAACAAGTGGCTGGTCGACGTCGTCGATACCAACTACCTGACGCACGAATACCTCAGCGTTTCGGAAAAGCACGGCTACCGATTCATCCAGACCGAAATCCTCGCCGTCGAGCGCGACAGGAAGCGCGTCGTCACCGCGGCGGGCAGCCTCGACTACGATTTCCTGATCCTCAGTCCCGGCATCCGCTACAACTACGAAGCCTGGTTCGGCAACGACCGCCGCGCCGCCGAGGCGACGCGCGCCCGTTTCCCCGCCGCCTACGTGCCCAACGCCGAACACTTCCGCCTCAAGCAGGCGATCCATGACTTCAAGGGCGGCGAACTGGTGATGACCCTGCCGCCCCCGCCGCAGCGCTGCCCGCCCAGCCCCTACGAGCGCGCCTGCCTGATCGCCTGGCTGTTCAAGACTAAGAAGATCAAGGGCCACATCACCATCCTCGACCACAAGGACGCCATCCGCCCCATCGGCTACGGCTTCAAGCAGGCCTTCGATGAACTCTACAAGGACCAGATCACCTACGTGCCCAACGCCCACGTCAAGGAAGTCGACCCGTTCAACAAGCGCATCAAGACGGCGGCCGGCGACGTGAACTTCGACCACGCCATCCTCATGACCGGCCACCAGGCCGGCGACCTCGCCTGGAAGGCCGGCGCCATCGGCAAGAACCCCGCGGGCAAACCCTCCGGCTGGGCCGCGGTCGATCCGCTGTTCCTGCACCTCAAGGACGACAAGGACGTGTATGTGATCGGCGACGCCGTCGGCATGGTTTCGCCGCAGTTTCTGTTCTATCCGAAGGCCGGCCACGTCGCCAACCGCCACGCCAAGATCGTCGCCCGCTACATCGCCGAGCGCGCGGCGGGACGCGAGCCGACGTACATCCTGCCCGACAACCTCTGCTACATGATGGTGACAGCCGACCCGCAACTCGACGTCGCCGTGCAGTTCGACTACAAGGTCGACGACAAGGGCGTCATCATCCAGACCCAGATCGACGACAACGAGCGCCGCGCCGAGCTGGTACAGGAAGACTTCGGCTGGGCGAAGAACATGTACGAGGACATGTTCGCGTGAAGCTCATGGCCGCCCTGTGCGCGCTGGCGCTGGCCGGTCCCGCCATGGCCGGCGAACTCGTCGTACAGCCGGCGAAACCGCTGCCGGCCGTGCGCGACGCCCGCCTGACGGAACTGCTGGCGCAGCACCGGGGCAGCCCGCTGATCGTCAACTTCTGGGCCTCGTGGTGCGAGCCCTGCCGCGACGAAATGCCCGCGCTGCAACGCCTCGCCGAACGCTGGCGCGGCCGCGGCGTATCGGTCATCACCGTCGCGGTGGCGGACCGCGGGCCGGGCGCCGGCGATTTCCTCTGGGAAATCGGCGTCATCCTGCCCTTGCTGCACGACCCCGAGCAGGCCGTCGCCCGCGCCTGGGGCGTGCGCACGCTGCCCACCACCTTGGTCCTCGACCGCCGCCACCGACTCGTGGCGCGCGGCCGCGGCGCCATCGACTGGGATGCCGCGCCGACCGAAAACCAATTGCAGACACTGCTCAAATAATTCCGGAGAAAACCATGGATCGCAGACAATTCATCAAGACCGCCGCCCTCACCGCCGCCGCCTTCGCCGCACCGCGCGCCGCCTTCAGTGCCGACAACACATTCAAGCCCGCGCCGGCCAACGGCTGGCGCGTGTTCGAAGTCACCACCCGCGTCGAGCTTGCCGCCGCCACCGGCGCATCGCGCGCCTGGCTGCCCCTGCCCTCGGTCGAGGATGCCGCCTGGATCAAGCCGATGGGCAACCTGTGGCAGGGCAACGCCGCCGCCATGCAGGAGCTGCGCGACCCGGTCTATGGCGCCCGCATGCTGGCCGCGCAATGGGCGGCCGACGAGCCGGCGCCGGTGATCGAAGTCGTCAGCCGCTTCGCCACGCGCGACCGTGCCGTCGACCTCGCGCAGCCGGGCAAGGTGGCGCCGCTCGAACCGTCGGCGCGCATGCTCTATACCCGCGCCACCGAGATGCTGCCGACCGACGGCATCGTCCGCAAGACCGCGCTGGAAATCGTCAAGGGCGCGAAGACCGACCTCGACAAGGCGCGCGCCCTCTACGAATGGGTGGTGGACAACACCCAGCGCAACCCGAAGACGCGCGGCTGCGGGCTGGGCGACATCCGCGGCATGCTGGAGACCGGCAACCTGACCGGCAAGTGCGCCGACCTCAATGCGCTCTACGTCGGCCTCGCACGCTCCGTCGACCTGCCGGCGCGCGACGTGTATGGCGTGCGCGTGGCCGATTCGAAGTTCGGTTACAAGAGCCTGGGCAAGAGCGGCGACATCAGCAAGGCGCAGCACTGCCGCGCCGAGGTCTGGCTCGCCGGCTTCGGCTGGGTGCCCGTCGACCCGGCCGACGTGCGCAAGGTGGTGCTGGAGGAAAGGCCCGGCCTGACGCTCGCCGACGATGTCGTCGTCGCCGCGCGCCGCACGCTGTTCGGCGCCTGGGAAATGAACTGGCTGGGCTACAACGTCGCCCACGACCTCAAGCTGCCGGGGGCTAACGGGCCGAAGATTCCCTTCTTCATGTACCCGCAGGGCGAGAACGCGGGCGGCCGGCTCGACAGCCTCGATGCCGCGACGTTCGTCTATAAGCTGACTTCGAAGGAGATCGCGACCGCATGATCGTCGGCACCGCCGGTCACATCGACCACGGCAAGACCACGCTGGTGAGGGCGCTCACCGGCGTGGATACCGACCGCCTGCCGGAGGAGAAGGCGCGCGGCATCACGCTCGACCTCGGCTACGCCTACACCGACGGCGGCCGGCTCGGCTACGTCGATGTGCCGGGCCACGAGAAGCTGGTGCACAACATGCTCGCCGGCGCCACCGGCATCGACTTCCTGCTGCTGGCGATCGCCGCCGACGACGGGCCGATGCCGCAGACGCGCGAACATCTGGCCATCGCCGCCCTGCTCGGCCTCCACCGCGGCGCGGTGGCGCTGACCAAGACCGACGCGGTGACGCCGGAACGCCTGGCCGCCGCGCACGCGGAAATCGCCGCGCTGCTCGAAGGTACGCCGCTGGCCGGAGCACCCGTGTTCCCGGTGGCGGCGCCGCGCGGCACGGGCGTCGCCGAGCTGCACGCGCACCTGCTGGCGGCTGCCGCCGCGCTCGGCGAACGCCGGGCGCAGGGCGGCTTCCGGCTCGCCATCGACCGCGTGTTCACGCTCCAGGGCATCGGCCTCGTCGTCACCGGCACCGCCTTCTCGGGCCGCGTCGAAGTCGGCGACACGCTGGTCGTGACGCCGCCGGGCCGCCCCGTGCGCGTGCGCGGACTGCACGTGCAGGACACGCCGGCACAGGAAGGCCGTGCCGGCCAGCGCATCGCCATCAACCTCGCCGGCGACGTCGAAAAGGCCGACCTCGCCCGCGGCATGTGGGTCGCCGCGGCGCGCCTGCACCTGCCGGTGCAGCGCTTCCAGTGCGAAGTGCAGGCGCTGGAGACGCTGCGCCACTGGCTGCCGGTGCATGTGCATCTGGGCGCCGCAGACGTCACCGGGCGGCTGGCGCTGCTCGAAGGCGAGACGCTGGCGCCCGGGGCCGCCATGCTGGCCGAGATCATCCTCGACAAGCCCATCGGCGCGCTGGGCCACGACCGCTTCATCCTGCGCGACCAGTCGGCGACGCGCACGCTGGGCGGCGGCACGGTGCTCGACATCTTCCCGCCGACGCGCCACAAGCGCGCGCCGGAACGCCTCGCCCTGCTGCGCCTGCAAGCCGCCGCCGACCCGGCTGCTGCCTTGCAGGCGGCGCTGGCACAGCAACCGGCCGGCGTCGACCTCGACCGCCAGGCGTTGAACCGCAACCTCGACGACACGGCGGCGCTGTGGCAGGCGCTGGGCCTCGTCGTCGTCGAGGAAGCCGGCCGCCATACCGGGTTTTCTCCGGACGGCTGGTCGCAACTGACGGTACGCCTGCTGGCGACGCTGGCGGCAGAGCACGAACGCGCGCCGGAGATGATAGGCGTCGAGCGCGACCGCCTGCGCCGGCTCACCCTGCCGACGCTGGCGCGCAGCGCCTTCGACCGCCTCGTCGCCGAACTCAACGCCGCCGGCCGCGTCGCGCAGACGGGCGGCTGGCTGCACCTGCCCGAACACCGCGCCACGCTGGCCGCCGCCGACACCGACCTGTGGCGTCTGCTTCAGCCGCTGCTCGACGCCGCGCCCTGCCAGCCGCCGCGCGTGCGCGACATGGCGCACGCCAGCGGCATCGCCGAAGAGAAGGTGCGCCAGTTGATGAAGCGCGTGGCGCGCGTCGGCCTCGTCTATCCCGTCGCCCACGACCACTACTTCAGCGCCGCCGCGGTGGCGCAACTGGCCGGGCATGTCGATGCCATCGGCGTACGCGACGGCACGGTGCGCGCCGCCGCGCTGCGCGACGTCATCGGCGGCGGACGCAAAGTCGCGATCCACATCCTCGAATTCTTCGACCGCGTCGGCTACACTCGCCGGGTCAGGGACGCGCATGTCCGGCGCGAGCCGGGCACGACGCGGCAATGGGTTCTGCCATGACAGGTTTTGCAATCAACGGAAGAGATCGTTCCCCGGTGGGGCGGCCGGTCTTCAAAATCGGCAGGGGTCGCCAAGCGGTCCCTGGTGGGTTCGACTCCCACTCTCTTCCGCCAACCATTCCACGGAGGCGAGCATGAACGCCCGCAACTGCCGATGACGCGCCCGAGCTTCCACGGCGCCCTGCCCGCCGACCGGCTCTACGACACCCGTTACGACATGTGGGTGCGGTGCGATGGCGCCGATGTCGTCGTCGGCGCCACCGCTTTCGGCATCTTCCTCGCCGGCAAGGTGATCGCCTTCACGGCCAAGCCGAAGGGCGCCGAGGTGGCGCTCGGCCGCGGCCTCGCCACGGTGGAGAGTGCCAAGACGGTGATCGCCGTGCATGCGCCGCTCTCCTTCGTGCTCGACTTGCCCAACGAAGCGGCCGAGGAACGCCCGCAGCTGGTCAACGACGATCCCCACGGCGCCGGCTGGATGGCGCGCGGACGGCCGCTGGCCTGGGCAGCGGAAAGCCCCGCCCTCGTCGACGCGGCGGCCTATGCGGCGCATATCCGCGCCATGGAACCCGGCGCCGTCGTGGAGCTGGTGCCGTGAAGGAAAAGCTCGCCCTGCTGGCCTGGTCGATCTCGCCCGACGCCCCCGACCTCTGCGCCGCGCCCTTCGTCTATGCCACGGCCGCCGCCGCCTTCGACTGCGAGGTCGAGATCCACTTCGCCGGCCCGGCCGTGATGCTGCTGGTCGAGGGCGTCGCCGCCGGCGCCGTCACCAGCGGCGGCAAGCCCGTCTATAACTTCATGCGCGAGGCCGCCAACCTCGGCGTCACCTTCCTCGCCTGTTCGATGGCCGCCGGCCAGCATATCGCCGCCGGCAGGACGATGATTCCCGAGCTTGCCGGCGAAGCCGGCGCGGCGGCCTTCGTCGCCCGCACGCTGGCCCCGGACTGGCGCACGCTGGTGTTCTAAGCTCCGGCGCCGACAGGGCGAGCAGGTATAATCGCCGATTGACCGAATTCGCGAGCCCCATCATGGAAGCAGAACGCCTCAACGCCGTCGCCAACCGCATCGCCGACCTGAAATCGCGCGAGCTGGAACTGCGGAGGTATCTTTGACTACGATGCCAAGGCATCGCGACTCGAAGAAGTAAGTCAGCTGCTGGAAGACCCCAAGGTCTGGGACGACGCCGAGCGCGCCCAGACGCTGGGCCGCGACAAGAAGGCCCTCGAATCCGTCGTCGTCACGCTCGACGCCATCGCCGGCCGTCTCGCCGACAGCGGCGACCTGTTCGAGCTGGCGCGCAGCGAAGACGACGAAGACACGCTGGTGGCGGTCGAGGACGACCTCAACGCCACCGAGAAGGACGTCGGCGGACTCGAATTCCGCCGCATGTTCAACCACCCGCTCGACCCCAATCCCTGCTTCATCGAAATCCAGTCCGGCGCCGGCGGCACCGAAGCGCAGGACTGGGCCTCGATGCTGCTGCGCATGTACCTCAAGTACTGCGAGCGCAAGGGCTTCGTCGTCGAGATGCTCGAACAGTCCGACGGCGAAATCGCCGGCATCAAGAGCGCCACGCTCAAGGTGACGGCGGAATACGCCTATGGCACGCTGCGCACCGAAACCGGCGTGCATCGCCTGGTGAGGAAATCGCCCTTCGACTCCAACGCCCGCCGCCACACCAGCTTCACCTCGGTGTTCGTCTATCCGGAAGTCGACGACTCGATCGAGATCGAGATCAACCCGGCCGACCTGCGCACCGACACCTACCGCGCCAGCGGCGCCGGCGGCCAGCACATCAACAAGACCGACTCGGCGGTGCGCATCACGCACGTGCCGTCCGGCATCGTCGTGCAGTGCCAGAGCGACCGCTCGCAGCACCGCAACCGCGCCGA
>CAZWFC010000084.1:0-13568 GCA_964632965.1 uncultured Rhodocyclaceae bacterium | reverse complement strand
CCGCCGCGTTCGACGCCATGCCGGCGCTCTACATCGCCGACGGCCACCACCGCTCCGCCGCCGCCTCGCGCGTCGCCGCGGCGCGGCGCAAACCCGGCGCCGAGCAGGCGAGCGACTATTTCCTGGCGGTGATATTCCCCCATCACCAGATGAAGATCATGGACTACAACCGCGTCGTCAAGGACCTCAACGGCCTTACCGCCGACGCATTCCTGGCGCGGCTCGCCGAGCACTTCCTCGTCTCGCCGGCCTGCGGCGCCGTGAAGCCGTCCTGCCCCGGCGAAGTCGGCCTCTACCTGCCCGGCCGCTGGTATCGCCTCAACATCGACCCGCGCCTGTTTTCGGCCGACCCGGTGGCGAACCTCGACGTCTCGCTGCTCTCGACCCATGTCCTCGGCCCGATCCTCGGCATCGCCGACCTGCGCCGCGACAAGCGCATCGACTTCGTCGGCGGCATCCGCGGACTGGCGGAACTGGAAAAGCGCGTCGACAGCGGCGAAATGGCCGCCGCCTTCGCCATGTACGCGACGCGCATGGAGAACCTGATGGCGGTGGCCGACAGCAATCAGGTCATGCCACCCAAGTCGACGTGGTTCGAGCCCAAGCTCGCCGACGGGCTGGTGTCGCACGTCATCGACTGACCGTATCCGGGCCGGCATCCTGTGAGATGATCGCCCCCGACGAGGAGCATCGCAAGAACCGTCCACCGCGTTCTCACACAGACAGGCAAGACCGGCCATGGCTTTGAGTCAAGTCCTTCAATCCGTGAGTTTCACGCAGTTCAGGGGCCGCCTGATCGGCGGCATGGTGCTGCTGTTCCTGTCGCTCGCCGCCATCGTGGCCTGGCGGGTGTACGACGCCGCGACGGAACGCGACGAGGCGGCCCGGGTCCAGGTACAGACCTTCGTCAAGGCCATCGAAGCCCATGTGCACCACACCGTAAAGTACGTCGATCTGTCCGTGCAGGGCCTCAGCAACGCACTCAAGCTGCTGCCCCCGGAACAGCTGCAATCCGGCGACACGATCCGCCGGCTGATTGCCAACCAGAGCGGCACCGTCAGCAGCGACTTCTGGCTCGTCGCCATCGACAGCCGGGGCATGGGCATCGCCGCCTCTGCGCAGGACATCCCGGTGCAAGGCGTGTCGTATGCGGATCGCGATTTCTTCCAGGTGCACACGGCGGCCGGCGCCGACGTCGGACTCTTCGTCGGCCAGCCGCTCGAAGGGAAAGTGACCAAGCGGCGCTTCTTCACCCTGAGCCGCCGGGTGGAAGACCGCAACGGCCGCTTCTTCGGCATCGTCACCGCCCCCATCGACGCCCGCGTCTTCGCGTCCTTCTTCAGCGACTCCCGCTTCAACGAAAACGTCTCGATCTCGCTGATTCATCGCAACGGCAAGGTGATCGCACGGTCGCCCGACTTCGAGAAATCGTTCGGCGAGGACATATCGGCCTCGAACCTGTTCCGTCATCTGAAGGATGCGCCGAGCGGCACCTACGAAGGCGCCAGCATTTTCGACGGCGAGAAGCGCCGCATCGCCTACAGCACGGTGCAGGATCTGCCGCTGGTGGTCACCGTCGGGATATCCACCGATGCCCTGGACAAGGCCTACCGGAAGGACCAGCTGGTCGCTGCGGCAGGCCTGGCGCTGATCGCCGCCATCCTGTTTTCCAGCGGCTACGCCGTCCTCGCGGCCCACGCCAGCATGGCCCGCAGCGAGACCCGCTACCGCCAGCTCTATACCTCGATCCGCGACGGCATCGGCATCACCGACATGGACGGCCGTATCGTCGATTGCAACGACGAGTTCGTCAGACTGCTCGGTTACTCACGCGAAGAACTTCTCGGCATGAGCTTCACGAAAGTCACGCCGGAGAAATGGCACGCGCCGGAAAACCGCATCCTCGCGGACCAGGTGATGACCCGGGGGTTTTCCGACGAATACGAAAAGGAATACATCCGCAAGAACGGCGAAACCATCAGCGTCAGCCTGAAGACCTGGGTAATCAGGAACGAAGTCGGCACGCCCGTCATGATGGGCGCCATCGTCCGCGACATCACCGGGCGCAAGCAGGCCGAGGAAGTCGTGCGCGAGAAGGAGGCCTACCTGCGGCTGATTTACGACACGTCGAGCGTGGCGATATTCGACGTCAATACCGCGGGCATCATCACCCACGCCAACCGGCGCATGGTGGAGATGTTCGCCTGTCCGATGGAGACCCTCATCGGCAGCGAATACGTCGACCACCTGCATCCGTCCGAACGCGATGTCGGCCGGAAGAAAATGCTCGCCCTCCTGGCCAGCGACATTCCCAGCGTCGACCTCGACCGGCACTACTGGCGCGACGACGGCACGGAATTCTGGGGCCACCTGACCGGCCGGCGCATGCTCGACGCCGCCGGCCGCGCCACCGGGCTGATCGGCATCATCGCCGACATCACCGACCGCGTGCATGCCGAACAGGAGATCCGGGAACTCAATGCCACCCTGGAACAGCGCGTACAGGAACGTACCCAGGCGCTCGAACAGTCGGTGAAAGACCTGGAAACCTTCTCCTATTCGGTTTCCCACGACCTGCGGGCACCGCTGCGCGCCATCAACGGCTTCTCGAAAATCCTGCTCGACAACGAGAGCGACCACATTTCGGCAGACAGCCGGCAGATGCTCGACCGCATCGCCCGCAACGCCGTCCGACTGGGCGAGCTGATCGACAACATCCTCGAATACTCGCGTGCCGGCCGCCTGCAGATGAACAAGGACCGCGTCGATTTCGACGCGATCGTCCGCAAGACCTGCAACGACCTGCGCGAACACTACAGCGACGCCAGGGTGACGATAGGCCCCCTGCCGACCGTCGTCGGCGACGCCACGATGCTCGTCCAGATCGTGCAGAACCTGGTTTCGAACGCCTTCAAGTATTCGGCGGGCCGCGCAGACGCATCGATCGAGATCGGCACGCGCGAAGAGCACGGCGAAACGGTGTTCTTCGTGCGCGACAACGGCGCCGGGTTCGACATGCGCTACGCCGCCAAGCTCTTCGGCATGTTCCAGCGCATGCATACCGACAGCGAATTCCCCGGCACCGGCGTCGGCCTCGCCATCGTCAAGCGTCTGGTCGAGCGCCATGGCGGGCGGGTCTGGGCCGAATCGGAAATCGACAAGGGAACGACGTTCTACTTCACCCTGGGCAGCGCCGAAAAGCCGGACTGAACCTCCCGGCCGCGCCGCGACGGGGGCGGCTTCGCTACCAGTAGTTCTCGAACGCCAGTTGCCCCGGCTCCTTGCTGCGGTCGGGCCGCAGGCCGCGCGCCGTCAGCGCCGCGCGCAGGTCGTCGAGCATCTGCGGATTGCCGCAGACCAGCACCCGCGAACGTTCCGCGTCGAGCGGCAAGCCCAGCGATTCTTCGAGACCGCGGTCCGCGATCAGGTCGGTCAGGCGGCGATCCAGCGCGCCCGGCACTTTCTCGCGCGTGACGATGGGTGCGAAGCGCAGCTTGTGGCGGTGCGCGGCGAAGAGCTCGTCGTTCCCGAGCCGCGCGATTTCGTCGCCGTAGGCCAGGTCCCTGGCCTCGCGCACGCTGTAGGCCAGCACCAGATTGTCGAAACGCTCCCACACCTGCGGATCGCGCAGGATGGAAAGGAAAGGTGCGACGCCGGTGCCGCTGGCCATCATCCAGAGATCCTTGCCGCCGACGAAGCGGTCGGTCGTCAGGAAGCCGTAGGCCTGCTTCTCGACGCGCAGCGTATCGCCCGGCACGAGGCGCGCAAGGCGCGTGGTGAAGGCGCCGTCCGGCACGATGATGGAGAAGAATTCCAGGTATTCGTCGTAAGCCGCCGAGACCATGGAATACGGCCGCCAGACGATGCCGCCACTGCCGCTGGCGATGCCCAGGCGCGCGAACTGGCCGGGCTGGAAACGAAAACCGGCGTGGCGGGTGGTGCGGAAGGAAACGAGCTTTTCCGTCCAGCGCCGGACAACGAGGATGCGCTCCTCGGTGGACTTGTCCGTCGCGGCCTGAATCGGGCCGGGGCGGAAGACGGGGGGAGACGGCGCGCCGGGAGGACCGCCTGCGCCGGCTGAGTCGGTCACTTCAAGGGCTTCCAGTCCGGATGATCGAAATAGCGCCCGTAGGCGTTCAGGGCCATCACCGCCTTGTGGGCGGCAGCAGCCGGCTTGCCTGCGGTTTTGCCGCTCATGATGTCGGCGCCGGCGACCAGATCGGCCACGACGATATGGAGCATGGCATCGGCTTTCGGTTCCAGCTTGCATTGCGCGACGATGTTGCCGACTTCCGCTTCGATCTTCTGTCCCAGCGACTTGTATTCATCGGCGCCGAGCTTGCCCTTGTGGATCGCGGCCAGATTGCCGGCGAAGGCCTCGCGCAGGCTGCTCATCGCCGTGCGCAGGGGCGCATCGGTCGGCCATTTCTTGCCCTGGTCGAGTTGCAGCGTCGCCGGGTGGCCGGCGTGATGGTCGTGGTGATGTTCGGCAGCGGCGGCCTGACCGGCGGCGGCGGCGAGGACGGCACTGAACAGCCAGGGGAGGATACGTGTTGCTTTCATGTCTGATTCCTGTGTCGATGAAGAATGGTTCTTGACTTTCGGTACGTCGCCGATAGGATAGTAACAAGTTACTTACTTTGCAAGACCAACCATGCCGCAGCCAGCCCTTCCGGACATTGCCGAAGAACCCCGGCGCAAGCGCCTGCCGACGGCGGAACGGCAGGAGGAGATCGTGGCCGCCGTGCTCCAGCTCAGCGCCGAAATCGGCCCCGGCCGCGTCACGACGCAGGCCATCGCCGAGCGAGTCGGCGTCACGCACGGCGCGCTGTTCAGGCACTTTCCCGACAAGGACGCGATCTGGTCGGCCGTTTTCGACTGGCTGCCGCGGGCACTGGGCGCCGCGCTGGAAGAGCCCTTCCGCGACGGCTGCGACCCGCTGAACACGCTGGAGCGGGTGTTCTACGCCCATGTCGGCTTCGTCGCCGCCCATCCCGGCGTGCCGCGCATCCTGTTCCACGAACTGCAACGTCCGGTGGAATCCGTGCCGCGGCATCAACTGCGCGAACTGGTGGGCCGCTACCGCCAGCGACTGGTCAAGCTGTTCGCGGCGGCCAGCAGCGCCGGACTGCTTGCGCCGCGGCTCGACGCGGAAGCGGCGGCGGTGCTGTTCATCGGCACGGTGCAGGGCCTGGTGCTGCAAACCACGCTGTTCACGGACGAAGACAACATGGTCGCGCACGCCCGCCGCCTGTTCCCTATCCTCGTCGCCGGCTTCCGCGCGGCGGACGCGTGAAACGCAGCGCGCAACTCCGTCCGCTATCCCGCCAGCACCATGGCGCCCTGGTGCTGGCGCACCGCGCCGAAAAGGCCGCCGACAGCGCGACGGATGCCGACATCGCCACGCTGGCCGCGCAGGTGAAAAACGATTATCGCGACAACCTGAAGCCGCATTTCGACGAAGAGGAACGCTGGCTGCTCCCCGGCCTGGGCGCCGCCGGGGAACATGCGCTGGTCGCCCGCACGCTCGCCGAACACGAGGCCATCCATGCCGCAGTCGCGCGGCTCGCCGCCGCGCCCGACGCCGCCGGCCTGCGCTATTTCGCCCGCCTGCTGCAGGATCACGTCCGCTTCGAGGAACACGAACTGTTCGCCGCCTTCGAACGTATCCACGCCGATCCGGAGTCCTGGCTGCTGTAGCCTTGGGCACGATTTGCCGCGGCGCCGGCCCGCGCATGAAATTGCACAGGAACCAATGCATAGAAATGCTCTATGATTGCGACCTCGCGAGTCGCAGTCGTCAGGCCATGAAAAACAAGTCCATCGTACCCACCGGCAAGGAGCGCGTCATGCGCGAAGGGGACTTCATCGTCTCCAAGACCGATACGCGCGGCATCATCACCTACGGCAATCCCATCTTCATCGAGTTTTCCGGCTATACGGAGGAGGAGCTGCTCGGTTCGCAGCACAACATCATCCGCCATCCGGACATGCCGCGCGCCGCCTTCAAGCTGGCATGGGACACGATCCAGTCGGGCAAGGAATTCTTCGCCTACGTCAAGAACATGTCCAAGGACGGCGGCTTCTACTGGGTGTTCACCCACATCACGCCGGACTTCGGCCCCGGCGGGCAGATCGTCGGCTATTACTCGGTACGGCGCTGCCCCAAGCGCGCCGCCGTCGACACCATCGCCGGCGTCTATGCCCAGATGCTGGCCGCCGAGAAAGCGGCCGGCGCCCAGCGCGCCATCGAGGCGGGCACGGCGGTGCTGGTGAATCAACTGAATGCGGCAGGGATGAGCTATGAAGAGCTGGTTTTCGCACTCTGAGCGGCGGCGCTGGCCGGCCCTCGTCCTGCTGCTGGTCGCCGCGGGACTGGGCTTCGTCGGGCCGTGGTACGCGCTGGCTCCGCTGGCGCTGGCGGCAATCCTGCTGGTGCTGCCCGGCGGCGGCGACGGGCACGAACTCGCCGAACTCAAGGTCTTGACGCAGAAAATCAAGGACGGCCGCCTTGAGGCGCGCCTGCCGAAGTCGTACGCCAACCCGGCGCTCGAAGAGATACGCATCAACCTGAATTCGGCGCTCGACCAGACCGAAACCGCCTTCCGCGAAATGCTCGGCGGCATGGAGGCGTCGACCGACGAGCGCATCTGGCGGCGCCAGCAGACCACCGGCCTGCACGGCACCTTCAAGGACGTGCTGGAACGCATGCAGGGCATGCTCGACCAGTTGACGCAGGCGCAGGAGGCGATTGCCCGCGAAGCGCTGCTGTCGAAGATATTCCTGCGCTCGGAGCGTGGCCTGTCGCTCGCCATCGGGCGTGTCGACACCTCGCTCAAGGAAGTATCGGGCAATTCGGTTCAGGTCGAGTCCTTCGCGCAGGCCTTCGCGACCTCGGCGACCGCCATGTCGGGGGCGGCCGACTCGATGTCGGCGGCGCTCGGCCAGGCGCAGTCCTCGGCGCAGGAGAGCGCCGAGTCCTTCGTCCAGCTCGGCGACAAGACCGATGCGATCAAGGGGCTGACCGGCCGCATCGACCAGGTCGCCAAGCAGACCAACCTGCTGGCCCTCAACGCCTCCATCGAGGCGGCGCGCGCCGGCGAGGCGGGACGCGGCTTCGCCGTCGTCGCCGACGAAGTGCGCAAGCTCGCCGACCAGGCCCAGCAGTCGGCCGTCGAGATCGGCCAGGCCATCGCCGCCGTTTCCGATGCCATGGAGCACCTGTCGTCGCAGATCGTCGGACTCAACGAAACCGTCGCCGGCGCTCGCACGACAGCCGACGACTTCAGCCGCGAACTCGCCGGCTCGGCCGATTCCGCAACGGTGGTGCGCGGCCTGGCCGACGCCATCATCAAGGGCGCGGCGCAGATGGACAACTCGATGCACCTCGTCTGGCTGGCGCAGAAGGCGCGCGCCGACGTCAACACCGCCATCAACGGCGAACCGGTCGACATCTCCAGCCTGACGGGCCCCGAGCGCCAAGGGGTGCAACTGGCGAGTTCCCGGAAGTGGGTGCGCAGCAGCAAGGATCGCGAGTCGCTGCTGGAAATCTACGAGAACCTGTTCGCCCACATCGACAACCAGATGACGACGACGGCCTGATGCGCCGCCGCCATCGATAGCCGATCGCCCTTCCCGGGGCGTTACTCTCCGCCGGACAGGCTCTGCTGGGCGCGCCAGTTGAGCAAGGACATCGTCACCAGTCCGGCGCCGATCAGCAGCATGCCGGCGAGTTCCGGCAAGGCGACGCGTTCGCCGAGTTGCAGGCGCGACGACAGGCCGGCGACGGCCGGTATGCCGAGGATGGACAGACTGGCCTGCCAGGCCGGCAGCCGCTCCAGCACATAGAGCCAGAGGAACCAGCCGAGCGCCGTGGCGACCAGCGCCATGAAGGCGAGGATGCCGACGAAGGCCGGCGACCACGCGGTCTGTCGTTCCGGCACGGCCAGCGCGATCGCGAACAGCAGGGCGGAACCGAAGACCATCTGCCAGGTGGTCAGCGACAGCACGTCGGTGGACAGTTCGGCGCGCCAGCGCTTGACGAGGATGGTGGACAAGGCCCAGCTCATGGCCGCCAGCACGGCCAGCAGCTTGCTGAACGGACTGCCGTCGAGGTGCCAGGGCGCGATAATCAGCACCAGCCCCGTCAGCGCGCAGCCGGCCGCCAGCCATTGCGGGCCGTGGATGCGTTCGCCCAGCATCAGGCGCCCGAGCAGCAGGGTCCAGATCGGCATGGTGAAGATCAGCACCGCCGTCTTGCCGGCGCCGCCTTCGACCAGCGCCCAGGTGGACAAGGCGATGAAGCCGCCGGTCTGGAACACGCCGATGCAGGCGGTCTTCCACGGCGCAGCCAGGCGCAGCGGACGGCGCATGGCGAGCAGCGCCGCGAACAGGGCCAGCGTACCGGCACCCGCACGCAAGGCGCCGACCTGGAAGGGCCCGGCATAGGCGAGCGCCTGCTTGGCGACGACCCAGGTGTAGCCCCAGATCAGCGTCAGGACGACCAGGGCCGCGAGGGCGCGGCCGCTCCTGCCGTCGCCGGCCATCAGGACGACAGAGCGGGCAAAACCGCGCGGGCGTTGGCGGAAGTGGCGGCGACGACGTCGGCCAGCGGCAGACCGCGCAACTCGGCCAGCACGGCGGCGATGCGCGGCAGTTCGCCCGGCTCGTTGCGGCTCCGCTCCAGCCAGGCCGGCGGAATGTCCGGCGCGTCGGTTTCGAGGACGATGGCGGCCAGCGGCAGCGTCATCGCCAGGTCGCGCAGGTGGGTGGCACGCGCATGCGTCATGGCGCCGCCGAAACCCAGCTTGAAGCCCAGTTTGATGAATTCGTCGGCCTGCTGGCGGCTGCCGTTGAAGGCGTGGGCGATGCCGCCGCACACTTCGATGCGGCGCAGGTGCTTGAGGACGGCGTCGACAGCCTTGCGCACATGGAGCAGCACCGGCAACTTCAGTTCGCGGGCGATCTTCAGCTGTTCGGCGAAGAAAAATTCCTGGCGCGCCGCGTCATTGTCCGGCACGAAGTAGTCGAGGCCGATCTCGCCGACGGCGACCGGCCGTTCGCGCAGCAATGTTGTGCGCAGGGCGGCGAGGTCGTCCTCGCAGGCATGGGCCACGTAGAGCGGATGGATGCCGTAGGCCGGCACGCAGGCGGGATATTCGCGGCACACCGACGCGACGGCGCCGAAGTTGGCGCGTTCGACGGCGGGCACGACGATGGTGGCGACGCCCGCCGCCGCGGCCCGCGCCGCCACCCGGTCACGATCGGCGTCGAATTCGGCGGCGTCGAGATGGCAGTGAGTGTCGATCACTTCTTGAACGGTGCGGTCGTCAGGCCGAGGCTCTTCCACGACTGCATGCCGCCGCGATACCACTTGAGCTTGTGGGCGGGATATCCAAGCAGCAGCAGGTGCCTGATGTTGGTCGCCGACTGGCCGCACCAGGGGCCGTTGCAATAAAGCAGCAGCGTCTTCGCGTTCTCGAAGTTCCACAGCACGCCGTTACGCGCCGCACCGAAAATGAGTTGCAGCGTATCGGCAATGGCCTCGGGCTCGGCATGCGCCGGATGCAGGCGCGTCCACGGCACGTGGATGGCGCCGGGAATCATGCCCGAGCGTTCCAGCCATTCGTCCTCGCGCGAATCGAGCACCAGCAGGCTGTCGTCGCGGCGGCTGATGCGTTTCAGGACATCGATGACTTCGAGTTCGCCGACGGTCTCGACACCCGGAGCGATCCGCATCGGCTGGATGCAGTACGGCGGGCACGGCCGCGAAGTCATCGCGTAGTCGGGATCGATCTGGTTGAAGTTGTCGGGGTCGCGCTGGATGCGGAACAAGCGGCCCTGATGCACGACGTCGAGGTAGGGCTGGTCGGCGGTGATGCCGACCGGCTTGTCGGCCGCGCGCGCCGTGCCGGCCAGCGCCAGCAGAACGGTCAGCAGCAGACCGGCGCGCCACGGCATGTCAGTCGGCCTCGTCGATCCAGGCCTGCTGGATGGCTTCGAGCACCTTCTCGCCGCAATGTTTGGTGGTGTCGTCGAAAGACGGCAGCGCGACGACCCAGTTCATCAGGTCGACGAAGTTGATGCGCTGCGGGTCGACGTCGGGATGCGCCTCGGACAGTTCGATGGCGATGTCGTTGATGTCGGTCCACTTCATTTCGCTGCCTCCGCCGGGCCGCCCCAAGGAGGCGGCAAGTCAACAATCCGGAGCGGGCATTGCCCGCGAACCGTAGTCACCCCCTTCCAGGGGAAGGGGGCTGGGGGGAAGGCCGTCATTTTCTCCCTCCTCCGCCTTCCTTCGCCATGTTGATGGTGTATTTCGGGATTTCGATCACCAGCGGCGTGTCCTTGACCGTGGCCTGGCACGACAGCCGCGAGGTGGGTTCCAGGCCCCAGGCCTTGTCGAGCAGATCGTCCTCCTCCTCCTCGGCCGGATCGAGCGTGGCATAGCCTTCGCGGATGACGACATGGCAGGTGGTGCAGGCGCAGGACTTCTCGCAGGCGTGTTCGATCTCGATGCCGTTTTCCAGCAGCGCGTCGCAGAGGGTCTGGCCCGGCGGCGCGTCGATGACCGCGCCTTCCGGGCACAGCTCGACATGGGGAAGGACGATGATTTGCGTCATGCTTCGAGATCCTCGACTTTCTTGCCCGACAGCGCTTTCTGTACGCTGTGGTTCATGCGCCGCGCGGCGAACTCGGCCGTGCCCTTGTTGAGGGCGTCCATGGCGTCGTCGATGGCGCGGCGGTCGTCGCCGATCATCACGGTCTGGAGCTTCGCCAGACCGGCGTCGATATGGGCGCGTTCAAGCACAGACAGCAGGGATGCATCTTCGCGCAACGCCGACTGCACCGCTTCGATAAGCCGCTGCGCCTCGACCTGCGCCTCGCGCAGCGCGCGGCGGAAGGCGTCGTCGCTGGCGTGATTGTAGCTGTCCTTGAGCATGGCGGCGATCTCGTCGTCGGACAGGCCGTAGGACGGCTTGACCTCGATGCGCGCCTCGTGGCCGGTGGTCTGCTCGCGCGCCGTGACCGAGAGCAGGCCATCGGCGTCGACCTGGAAGGTGACGCGGATGCGCGCGGCGCCGGCCACCATCGGCGGAATGCCGCGCAGTTCGAAGCGCGCCAGGCTGCGGCAGTCGGACACCAGTTCGCGTTCGCCCTGCACGACCTGTAGCGCCATCGCGGTCTGGCCGTCCTTGAAGGTGGTGAATTCCTGGGCGCGGGCGATGGGTATCGTCGAGTTGCGCGGGATGACCTTCTCGACCAGCCCGCCCATGGTTTCCATGCCCAGCGAGAGCGGAATGACGTCGAGCAGAAGCCAGTCGTCGCCGGCGGCGCGGTTGCCCGCCAGCAGGTTGGCCTGGGTGGCAGCGCCGAGCGCCACGACCTTGTCGGGGTCGAGGTTGTTGAGCGGCTCCTGGCCGAAGAATTCGGCCACGGCGTGCTGGATCTGCGGCATGCGTGTGGCGCCGCCGACCATCACCACGCCCTTCACCTCCTCGGCGGCGAGACCCGCGTCGCGCAAGGCCTTGCGCGATGCCGCGATGGTCTTCTGCACCAGGGTGCGGGTGATTTCGGCGAAGATTTCCGTCGTCAGCTTGAGGTCGACGTACTCGCCGCTGCCGAGCCGGACGGTGATCGGCGCAACGCCGTGGTAAGTCAGGTACTCCTTGGCCTCGCGCGCGCGCGTCAGCAGCAGGCGGCCGTCCTGGGGCGACACCGGCTTGAGCTTGGCCTCCTCGATGATCCAGCAGAAGATGCGGTGGTCGAAGTCGTCGCCGCCGAGCGCCGAATCGCCGCCGGTGGACAGCACCTGGAACACGCCCTTGGAAAGCTTGAGTATCGAGATGTCGAAGGTGCCGCCGCCGAGATCGTAGACCGCGTAGATGCCTTCGGAACCGTTGTCGAGGCCGTAGGCGATGGCCGCCGCGGTCGGCTCGTTGAGCAGGCGCAGCACGTTGAGGCCGGCCAGGCGCGCGGCGTCCTTGGTGGCTTGGCGCTGCGCATCGTCGAAGTAGGCCGGCACGGTGATGACGGCGCCGGTGATCTGGCCGCCCAGCGCCGCCTCGGCGCGCAGGCGCAGCGTTTTCAGCACCTCGGCCGACACTTCGACGGGCGACTTGATCCCGTGCGCCGTGTGCAGTTTGACCATGCCCGCGCCTTCCTCGAATTCGTAGGGCAGGGTCTCGATGTGGGCGATGTCCTTGAGGCCGCGCCCCATGAAGCGCTTGACCGAGACGATGGTGTTCTTCGGATCGACCGACTGTCCGGCCTGGGCCTCGAAGCCGACCTCGACATGGCCGGCGGCGCCGTAATGCACGACCGACGGCAGCAGCGAGCGCCCGAGTTCGTCGTTGAGGACGACCGACATGCCGCTCCTCACCGTGGCGACTAGAGAGTTGGTGGTGCCGAGGTCGATGCCGACGGCGAGACGATGCTCGTGCGGTGCGGTCGATTCGCCGGGTTCTGCTATTTGTAAGAGTGCCATCTTGTTATCGTTCTCTCCCTCGCGGGAGGGGTTAAGCGTCTACGGCCTCCAGGGCATCGTCGATTTCGCTGAGCAGCTTTTCCTGAAACATCAACTGGCGCACGATATCTCCCGCATGGGCCAGATCATGTGTTTCGTCGATGGCCCGGCCCAATTCTTCCTGTTGCGCGGCCATTTCCTTGCGTATCTGGCGATGCAGCCGGTCGAGCCGTTCGGCATCGGCGGACTCGCGCGCGTCGGCCACCGTCTCGCGCAGTTCCATCTGCTGCACCAGGAACTCCGCCGGCATCGCCGTGTTGGTTTCGATGCGCGGATCGTGGCCCGCCAGTTCGAGCAGGTAACGCGCGCGCAACAGCGGACTTTGCAGGATGCGGTAGGCCTCGTTGACTTGCGTCGCCCACTGCATCGCGACGCGGCGCTCGGCATCGCCGAGGTGGGCATGCTTGTCCGGATGCACGCGCCCCTGCACGTCGCGGTAGAGCCGTTCGAACTCGTCGCGGTCCATGGCATAGGCGCGCGGCAGGCCGAACAACGCGAAATGGTCTCTGCGGGCGAAGTTGAGGTCGAAGCTCGTCATGCGCAGATCAGACGTTGAAGCTCTCGCCGCAGCCGCACTGGTCCTTGACATTGGGGTTGTTGAACTTGAAGCCTTCGTTCAAACCCTCGCGCGCGAAATCGAGTTCGGTGCCGTCGATGTAGGGCAGGCTGCGCGGATCGACGAGAACCTTGAGGCCGCGGGTTTCGAAGACGACGTCGTCCGGCTCCGCCGCATCGGCGAATTCGAGCTTGTAGGCCATGCCCGAACAGCCGGAGGTCTTGACGCCCAGGCGCACGCCGATGCCCTTGCCGCGCTTGGCGATGTAGTTGGCCACATGCTTGGCGGCGCTCTCGGAAAGTGTGACGGTCATAATCTATCCTCCAGGCCGCTCCACGAAGGAACCGCCAAAATGCTGCAAGCGCAGCGAGCCAGAGTCACCCCCTTCCTCGGTAAGGGGGATGGGGGGTAGGTCGTCATTACGCGTGTTTCCTTTGTTAGTCGGCCACGGCAGCCTTTATGGCCTCCTCGGCCAGCATTGAACGG
>CAZWFC010000083.1:0-13597 GCA_964632965.1 uncultured Rhodocyclaceae bacterium | reverse complement strand
AGGAGATCACGCGCACCGGGCAGGCGCCCATGCAGGTGCCGCAGCGGCGGCAGCGTTCCTCGTTGAACACCGGAAAGCGCTTTTCGTCCTCGTCGATGGCGCCGAACGGGCACTCGACGGTGCAGCGCTTGCACTGCGTACAGCCTTCGAGGCGGGCCTGCGGATAGGACAGGTCCCACGCCCGCGGGTGCGCTGCGCGGCCGCGCGTGGCGTTCTCGACGGCCTGGATCGCCTTCAACGCGGCGCCGGTGGCGTCTTCCTGGGCCTGGAACATGTCCATCGGGCGGCGCGTCGGACCGGCGGCGTAGATGCCGGTACGGCGCGTTTCGTACGGGAAGCAGATGAAGTGCGAGTCGGCGAAGCCGTACTTGAACTGCGGCACGTCCGGACCCTGACGGTAGTTCAGGTTGAGCACGGAAATCTTCTGCAGTTCGATCTTCTTCTGCTTGGCCGGTTCGTCGCCGCTTTCGGCGGCGGTGACCGTGGCCGTCCATTCGTCGAGGCCGACGCCGGCATTCGGCACCTGACCGGTGGCGAGCACGACGAGGTCGGCATCGACGGCGGCGTCTTCGTCGAGGATCAGGTCGCGGAAATCGACCTTGCACTCGTTGCCGCCCGTCACCTTGGCGACCTTGGCCTTGGTGAAGATGACGCCCTTGTTCTGGGCGCTGCGGTAGAAGTCCTCGCCCATGCCCGGGACGCGCAGGTCCTGGTACATGACGACGGTGTCGACGTCCGGGTTGGCGTCCTTGAAGTAGGTCGCCTGCTTGATGCTGGTGGCGCAGCAGTGGCCGGAGCAGTATTCGAGGTGCGTGCCGTCGCCGTTACCGCCGTGACCGCGCTGACCGGCGCACTGGACGAAGACGACGGATTTCACTTCCTTGCCGTCGGCGCGCTTGATGGCGCCGCCGTTGGCGGCCTTGGCCAGGGCTTCGAGGCCGGCCTGGTCGACCACGTTGGCCTGGCCGCCGCCGAGTTCGGGCAGCTTGGCGATGTCGTAGGTCGTGAAGCCGGTGGCCTGGACGATGGCGCCGACGATTTCGTCGGTCACCGCGCCGGACTCCTGCGCGATCTTGACGGTGAAGCGGCCCGGCGCACCGCCGGTCTCGCTGACCGTGGAGTTCAGATGCACCTTGATGTTGGCGTTGGCCGAGACCTTGGCCGCCAGTTCCGCGGCGCCTGTGGGCTGGGCCTCGGCGTGGGGGGCATTGAACGGAACGCGCTTCAACAGGTTGTTGGCGAAGCCGCCAAGGGTGCCGGTCTTCTCGATCAGCATGACCTCGTAGCCGGAGTCGGCTGCGGCCAGCGCGGCCGTCATGCCGGACATGCCGCCGCCGACGACCATGATGCGCTTCGATTGGCCCTTGTTTTCCTTGCCGGCCGGCGCCTTCATTTTCTTGACTTCGGCACAGCCCATGCGGACGTAGTCTTCGGCCATTTCCTGGCGCACTTCGTCATGCTCGGAACCTTCGGCCACGACCCAGAGCACGCCTTCGCGCAGGTTGGCGCGGGAGACGGCGGTGTCGGCAAAAGTGAAGGCCTCGGTCTTGGCGCGGCGCGAACAGGCGGCGATGCAGACGTGGGTGACGCCTTCATTGGCGATGTCGTTCCTGATCAGATCGACGCCTTCGGACGAGCAGAGGAAGGGATGGTTCTTGACCATCGCGATCTTGCCTTCCTTGGTGGCGATCTTCTCCAGCGCGGCGACATTCAGCTTGTCGCCGATGCCGCAGCCGGAGCAGATATAGGCTGCATATTTGATGTCGGCCATGTTACGAGGCCTCCGTTGAAGCGGTTTTGTGAATGACCTGGATCGCGCGCAGCGAGGCGGCCGTGGCGCTTTGCACGGCGCGGTTCACATCCAGGGGACTCGATGCGGCGCCGGCACCGAACATGCCGCCGTCCTTGGAACCCTCGATGAAGTTCGAGGAGTCCATGATGATGTCGTCGGGCAGCTTGACGCCGGTGACTTCGGGCTCCATGCCGACGGCCAGCACGACGAGGTCGTGCTCGGTGGCGTAGCGGTGGTAGCCCTCGGTATCGACGCCGTGCAGGACCGGGTTGCCGTTGGCTTCGTTCTCGGCGATGCGCGCGACCTTGGACTTGACGAAGCTGACCGTCTTGTCGTTCCAGACGTTGGCGTAGAAGTCCTCGAAGCGGTCGATGGCGCGGATGTCGATGTAGTAGACCGTCGACTTGCCTTCTTCGCCGTAGGCTTCGCGCACGTATTGCGTCTGCTTGAGCGAGGCCATGCAGCAGATGCGTGAGCAGTGGCGCAGGTAGTTCTCGTCGCGCGAACCGGCGCACTGGATGAAGGCGATGTTCTTCGCCTCTTTGCCGTCGGACGGGCGCACCAGCTTGCCGCCGGTGGGGCCGTGCGGGTCGGCCATGCGTTCGAACTCGACGCTGGTGACGACGTTCTTGAAGCGGTCGTAGCCGTAGGGCTGAATCTTGTTGGCGTCGAAGGGGCGCCAGCCGGTGGCCCAGACGATGGCGCCGACCTTGATCTCGACGGTCTCTTCCTGCATGCCGAGATCGACGGCGTTTACCGGACAGGCCGCCTTGGCCTTTTCGCCCTCCGGCGTGCCGACGATGGAGGCGTCGATGACGTAGCGCTGCGGGTAGGCCATGGCGTGGGGCAGGTAGGCCGCCTTGACGTTGCCGAGGCCGTAGTTGTAGGCGTCGGGCACTTCCGCGCTTACCGCTGCGCCGCACTTGCCGCAGGCGGTGCAGTCCTCGGTCACGTAGCGCGGCGCCACCTTCAGCGTCACGCTGTAGTCGCCGCGGCTGCCGCTGACGGCCACGACCTGGGTCATGGTCATCACGCGCACGTTCGGGTTGCCCTTGATGCGCTTGGTGTTGATCTCCATCCCGCAGGTGGGATGGCACATCTTCGGGAAATAGCGATAAAGCTGGGCGGTACGTCCGCCCAGCGTCGGGGTCTTTTCCACCAGTAAAACCTTCTTGCCGCATTCAGCGGCTTCGGCGGCTGCGGTCATGCCGCTGATACCACCGCCGACGACGAGGATAGTCTGGTTGGTTGCGATTGAAGCCGTCACTCGAGCCTCCAGGAAAGTCGTTCCTTGCGAACGGGGCGGATTCTACCCCGTTGAAACCCGCGCCAATCCTGACTTCGGTCAAGATCGGCAGGAAAATGTTCCTATGGGGAAATAGAGACACTGAATGCTGGCGGGCCGCCCCGGCGGCGGCGCGATCGGGAAGTGCGCGAGGTCGGCATGCGCTATAACGCTGTCATCGAACTGTACTATGCTGTGGTGAGTATCCCGCCCCAGCGGCGCGAAGACGCCGCGGATGCAACGCGGATGCTCACAGGGCCAGCGCCCGTCGGCGCTGAAGCCGGTTCGGGACGCGCGGCCAACAAGCGCAGGGAGGTTACATGTACGCGACTATCGCATCCGTTTTGCGGCGCTGTTCGTTCGCGGGGATTCTCGCGCTGTCGCTGCTGACCAGCGGCGCGGTCGTCGCCGATCCGCTGCCTTTCCCAACCGGAAGAAAGCTTCAGGATCTGGCCGCGTGGGACGCTTACGGACTGGGCGGGGCGACGCTCGCTAATGCCGTGGTCGCCGGCAACGGCTTCTCCGGGAAACTGCACGTGGCGGGCGTCCCCGACGAGTTTTCTCCCGAGCTCATCGGCTTCAAGGCGGATGGCCAGCGCCTGCACAACCTCGCCCTGGTCTATCCGGGCAAGATGCTGATCGCGCTGCTGCCGGCGCTGAAGGACACCGCGCTGGCCGACGCCGAGGTGCCGCAGCTGGTCGTGCTGCTGGCCCCCCCGGCGAACGCCGGCGCGAGCATCCAGCTGCCGGCGAAGGTCGGCGCGGTCAGCATGCCTTTCGACGGTGGCACGATTACTCTCGCGCCCGGCGCCACGGTCATCGCCCATGCCAATCTGGGCGGACAGACGGCCGCCCTGCTGACGGCCGTGGGGGTGCCGGCGCGCGACTTGACGCTGTCGGGAAGAATCGATCCGCGCATGCTGAGCGGGGCTGGACTGAAGAATGCCGTCTTGCAGAACGAGTTGATCAACGGCATCGATTTGCGGCTGGCGCTGAGGGCGCTTGCGCCCGTGCGCAAGCCGGCTTATCTGAGCTTCGGCGACAGCGTGCTGGCCATGAAGGGCGTCGGCGGCAACATCGCCGCGGGCGTCGTCACCAGCATGGCGGTGAATGTCGGCCGCGGCGTGCACTTCGATCGCGTGACCATCAACCGCGATCCGACGAAGCGCCTGGTGTCGATTGCCAGCGTCAGCGCCACGCCCGGCGCCAATTTTCTGACGCTGCCGGTGGCCGGTGCCGGCGTCACGCAGGTGAGTTTCAACGGCCTGATCGACGAGCAGAGTTCGGCGAACGACCGCTTCCTGCTGAACGGGCAGTATGTCGTCGGCGGCAGCACGCCGCGCGACTTCACGGCGACGCTGTCCGGGGTTTCGCCGGCGCAGTACCTGGTGACGGTGCAGACCGACACCACGCTCGGCCAGTTGATGGGCTGGACGGCGCCGGGCCTCGATGCGCTGGTGCTCACCGACGTCGTCTTCGCCAACGATTACATCGCCGGCAATCTCAGTCTCAAGGGCTTCAAGTTCACCGTCGCGCTGTTCAAGGGCGCCGGCCAGACCAAGTACAACGCCGCCTTCCTGTCCGACGCCAGTTTCCGCCTGCCGAAACTTTCGGCACAGTTGCAGAACACGCCGCTGAACGACCTGGAGTTGGTCCGTCCGGCTTTCGTGCTGGTGCCGTCGGAAAACGTCGGCAAGGCGGTGCGGCTGCCGGCGCCGATGGTCAGCCACGTGCAGATGCCGAGCGCGGACCTAGACCACGGCGTCAATCTCATCGCCCACGCCAACATCTTCGGCGAGGCGGCGGACCTGTTGAAGAGCGTCGGTGCGTCGCTGAGCAACATGGCGATCACCGGCAGCCTCGACACATCCATCCTCGCCGCCGGCGATGGCCCGTTGTCGGCGGCCTTCATCAACGCCTTGAGCCTCAAGGTCGTCGTGCCGGTCATGACCTCGGCGCGCAAGCCCGGCTATCTAAGCTTCGGCGAGAGCGCGCTGATGTTCAAGGGCGACGCCGGCAAGATCGCCTCGGGCATTGCCACCAGCCTGACCGTCAACGTCGGCAGCGGCGTGCATTTCGACAGCGTGACCATCAACCGCGATCCGGTGAAGCGCCTGATCGCCATCGCCAGCAGCGCCGCCCCGGCCGGCGCCAACTTCATCACCTTCCCGCTGGCCGGCGCCGCCATTCGTCAGGTGGCCTTCAACGGCCTGATCGACGAGCAGGCCAAGGCCAACGACAAATTCACGCTGGACGGCAAATATGTCGTCGGCGGCAGCACGCCGCGCGACTTCACCGCCACGCTGTCGGGCCTCGGCACTCCGGCGCAGTACGTGGTGACGGTGCAGACCGACACCACGCTCGGCCAGTTGATGGGCTGGCCGGTGCCGGGCCTCGATGCGCTGGTACTGCAGGACGTCGTCTTCGGCAACGGCTATGTCCTCGGCGACCTCACCCTCAAGGGTGTGAAGTTCTCGGCCGCCTTGTTCAAGGGCGGCGGGCAGGCCAAGTACAACCTCGCCTTGCTCAACGACGGCACGCTCAGCCTGCCGCAGTTGGCGAGCGGGCTGCTGGGCACGCCGCTGGCCGATCTGCAACTTAATCATCCGGCCTTCGTGCTGGTGCCGCACGAGAATGTCGGCACCGCCGTCGTCCTGCCCGATCCGGTGGCCAAGCATGTCGGCCTGCCGCAGCTCGACCTCAAGTACGGCGTGAATCTGGTCGCTCATGCCGATACCCAGGGCGAAGTGGCCGCCCTGCTGGGCGCCGCCAGTCTGGCGAAATCGAACCTGGTGATCAGCGGCAACTTCGATCCGGCGATCTTCTCCGGCGACGCCGGTCCGCTGACGGCCGCCGTCATCAACGCCACCAGCCTGCAGGTCGCCCTGCCCGCCGCGGCACCGGCGCGCAAGCCGGCCTATCTGACCTTCGGCAACAGCCTGCTGCTGATCAAGGGCGACGCCGGCAAAATCGCATCGAGCCTGCAGACCAGCGTGGCGGTGAATGTCGGCCGCGGCCTGCGCTTCGACCCCGTCGTCATCAGCCACGATCCGGTCAAGCGCGTCGTGTCGATCGACAGCAACAGCGCCAGCGGTGCCGACTTCATCACGCTGCCGGTTGCCGGCGCGGCCATCAAGCAGGTGGCCTTCCACGGCCTCGTCGATGAGCAGACCGCGGCGAACGACCGGTTTGCGCTCGACGGCCAGTATGTCGTCGGCGGCAGCACGCCGCGCGACTTCACCGCCATGCTGTCGGGCGGCACGCCGGCCCAGTACGAGGTGACGGTGCATGCCGACACCACGCTCGCCCAGTTGATGGGCTGGCAGGCGCCGGGTCTCGATGCGGTGGCCTTCAAGGACGTCGTGTTCGGCAACGGCTACGCGCTGGGCAACGCCAGCGTCAAGGCGATTCCCTTCACCGTGGTGGTCTTCAAGGGCGCCGGACAGGCCAAGTCGAACGCCGCCTTCCTGTCCGACGATACCTTCAGCATGCCCAAGCTGATGACGGCGCTGCACGGCACGCCGCTGGCCGACCTGGAAATCGCCCGTCCGGGTTTCGTGCTGGTGCCCAAGGAAAATGCCGGCGACGCCGTCAAGCTGCCCGTCGCCGTGGCCAACCACATCGGTGCGCCGGCGGCGGATCTCAAGACCGGCCTCAACCTCATCGCCAACGGCAACGTCTACGGCGATCTTGCCGCGTTCCTCGACAAGCTCGGCGTCGCCACCAAGGGCTTGCCGATCGTCGGCACGCTCGATCCCGCCATCCTGTCGAGCGCCGAGGCGGCGGCCGTGGCGCAGCCCTTTCTCGATGCGCTGGACTTGAAACTGACGCTGCACAAGCTGACCTTGCCCGGCATCGCCCGCAACGTGACCGTCAGCAACGGCCTGCTGGCGCTGAAGGGCCTCACCAAGGGCATCGATGCCAAGGTTGCCGCCACGCTCAGCATCGATGCCGGCGCGGGCAGCCCGCTGGTCTTCGACAGCAGTCTGCATCTGGTCAAGGCGGTGAGCGGCGACACCGTGGAAATAGCCGGCGCCTATCCCGGCGCCTGGAACCGGCCGTTCGGCATCAGCTGGTTCGACATCGGCAACGTCGCGATCAAGGGCTCGCTGGGCGCGACCAACACGCTGACGGTGCTCGGCACCACGGATATCGGCGCCGTCCGCCATCTCACCGTACTGGTGGACCTGGCGACCAAGGCGGAGGGCGGCACCGACGTGGTGGTGAAGCTGAGCGGCGCCGACGTATCGCTGAAAGATATTCCGGCGCTGGCGGGGATTCCGCATATCGGCGATCTCAAGTTCCGCGACCTGCTGGTCTCGTCGCGCGCCATCGGTGGCACGCTGAAAAGCGCGACGCTGCCGCTGCTGCACGACGTCGAGGCGATCGCCTTCGAAATGGCCGGCCGCTGGAACCTGGCGGCGCTGCTCGGCGATATCGATCTGTCGAAGCTGATGGCGCTGCCGTCGTTCGCCAAGCCGGTGCTGGGCAAGCTCAGGCTCGGCAAGGCCGCGCTGGTGCTCGCCCAGGTCGACATCAACGGCGCGCTGGCATTGTTGCCGCGTGCGGCGCAGTTGCCGTTCGTCGCCATCTACGGCGCACCCGACGGCCTGCTGCGCATCCCCGGCGGCGTCAGCCTGGTTTCGCAGTTCGATCCGTCGGCCATGGGGCCGGCCGTCACCCGGTTCCTGCCGGGCGGGCAGAAGCTGGTGCTGCAGGGCGGCATCGGCGGCGTGTTCGGCGGCGGCACGCCGTCGCTGGCGCTGTCGGCGGCGATCCCGGCGATTGCCCTGCCGTCGTCGCTCGGTTTCGTCAGTCTTCCGCACGACGCGCGCACGGCGTTCTTCATCAACCTTTCGCAGACCGCAGCGAGCGCCGGCGTCGGCATCGAAGCGGTGATCGCCGCCCGGCTGAACAAGCAGACGGTCAACTTCGATTCGACCATCGCCTTCCAGGTGGATAGTCAGGGCGGCGTGGCGGTCGACCTGCAGGGGAAATCGCTCAATCCCTGGCAGAACCCGCTGGGCATCAGCGGCTTCACCCTGGATACGGGCACCGGCATCGAGGTCAAGACCTCGGCCACTTCGGAACTGACGCTCGCCTTCGTCGGCAAGACGCATATCGGCGCACGCGAAGCCGACGTCACCGGCACCGCCGGCATTCTCGGCGGCGTGGTCGACAAGGGCGCCTTCGAAGTCAAGCTGAGCGAACTGACGGTTTCCGACGTGGTGGCGCTGTTCAACGACGCCGTCAAGGCCGGCGGCGGCCAGCCGATCACGGCCGATTTCCCCGACGCCAAACTCAAGAACGTGGACATCGCCTTCGCCTCGCCGGGCGTGAGCATGCCCGAGATCGACCTGCCCAACGGCGGCACGCGGCTGGCCGGCGACTTGTGGTTCCTGATGAAGGACAAGCCGCTGAGCCGGGTGAAGGCCAAGATCACCGGAACCAGCCTGGTCATGAGCGGCGACGTCAGCGACTTCGCGTTGGGTCCTGTGGCGCTGAAGGGCAACAAGCTGGATATCAATGCCCAGACCAGCCCGCCCCTGCCGCCGGTGTTCAAGATCAGCGGCGGCGCGACGATCATGAACAAGCACGTCGCGGGCGAGGTCGATTCGGGACTGACGGAATCGGCGGTCGTCGCCGCCATCGATCTGGGCGGCCTGCTCAACCTCGATCTGCACGCCAGCTTCGATACGCCGATTTCCGGCCTCGATGCCGCCGGCCTGGCGTCGCAGGATATGGCGCTGAACGCCCACCTGAAATCCGACGTCGGCGCGTGGTTGCGCAAGGACGGCAAGAAGGCCGTCAGCGCCGTCTTCGATTCCGTCGGCAGCGGCGTCAAGAAGCTCGTCGACGACATCGACAGCGCCAAGAAGCAGGTCGACAAGCTGAACGGCGACCTCGACAAGGCGCGGGCGCGCGCCAATGCCGGCGCCAAGACGGTCGATCAGCAGATCGCCATGGCGCAGAAGAAGGTCGACGATCTGGCCGGCCGTGTGAATTCTCTCAACAGCGACATTTCATCGGAGCGCAATGCCATCCGCGGCTGCAACTACTCGGTGAGCATCTGCTACTGGTGGAACTGGCGCGGCCACTGCACCAAGCACAAGGACGTTCCCGACGTCGGGCGCGACGCGGCATGCGAGGTTGAAAACGGCCGTCATGCCGCGACCTTGGCGGCCGACGAGGCGGCGCTGAAGACGGCGCAGGCCGCCAAGCTGGCGGCCGAGGGCGTGCTGGACGGGCTCAAGAAGGGCGAGAAAGGCGTGGACCTCGCGTCCCTCGATCCCGAGGTCATCGCACTGGAAGCCAGCCTGGTGGTGGCCGACGCGGCGCTGCTGACGGCGAAGACCGTGGGACAGGGGGCCGAACTCGGCGTCGATCAGTTGAAGGCTGGCCTCGATGCGCTGGATCGCGTCGACAGCTTCAACCTTACCGGCAGTTCGATCAGCGGCAACTTCCAGAAGGCGGTGGCCGGCAAGCCGGTGGTGCTCGGGCTGGACTTCGCTACGGCCGGCAAGGCGCAGCACCTGCGGCTGGCGCTGAGCCTGACCGACCCGGCCTACAATGCCAAGCAGTTCGAAACCCTGGCGCTGCTCGTCGCCAAGGCGGCGGTGGACGCCTTGCCCAATGTCGCACCGGCGGTAACGCATCTGCTCAACGATGCTTTCAAGGCCCGCCACGAAGCGGCCGACCGGGAAGTGCAGCAGGCGGCCCAGGACAACGGCCTGGAGTAGCCGCAAGCAACGGATGCCGGCCCGCGCCGGCATCCGCATTCAGTAGTAGAGGAAATCCACGATCTGCTTGAGGGTGCGCTCGATGCGCGGCGGCCGCCGCCAGTCGTCGGCGCGGATATCGCCGGACCTGAATTCGCGGAACAGGCGGTTGTCCTCCATGTCGAGGAAGACGAGGTCGAGATTCGGCGTCGGGCGCAGGGTCGCCGGAATTTGCTCGCGCAGTTCCTTGAGGCTCGATTGCTGGCGCGGATCTCCGGCGGCGTCGCGGTTGGCCACGGGGGCATTGACACCCGTGACCGGCAGCCGCGGCGTGATCATCACCAGCACCGACTGCGTCAGGTCGTTGTTCGTTTCCGTCGAGAACAGGTACTGCAGTACCGGTATGTCCTTCAGCAGCGGCACGCCTTTCTTCGATTCGTTCAACTGGCGCTCGGTCAGGCCGCTGAGGATCAGCGTCTCGCCCATTTTCATCATCACGTTGGCGGAGACGGCGTTGCGCGATTTGACGATCGTATCGTTTTGCAGATCGAGGCTGCCGGCGAAGAAGGAGCGCGCGACGCGTACCGACAGCAGCAGGGTCTCATCGTCGATGAAGGTCGGTGTTACCGACAGGCTGATGCCGGCCGGGTGCTCGACGAGCGTGCTGCTGTAGGCGCCCGTCACCGTCGCGCTCAGCGAACTGCCCGAGAAGAAGGTCGAGGGTTGACGGTCCAGTGCCACCAGCGTCGGACGGGCGAGCACCTGGTTCCAGTCGCTGCCGGCATTGGCGATGTTGAGCGAGTAGGCGAGCCCGACCGTCGTGCCGCCGAGATTGTCGAGGCTGGCCGTACGCGTGAAGGACTGGGTGCGCGCGCCGCCGGTCGTGCGTTGATCGGTAAACGATGCGCCCAGCATCAGGCGCAGGCCGTCGAGCAGATTGATGCCCTTGTTGGCCGAGATGTTCTCCATGGTGCTGACGATGGCGGTGTCCAGCAGCGCCATGCGCGGCAGCGCCTTGCGGTCGCAAGGCGACGGTAGCGCCGGCAGCTGGGCCGTTTCGTCACGATAGGGTGCATTGTCGGATGACGCCAGGCTGTCATAGGACGGCGGATTGGTGGCTGGTGTCGACGACTGCGGGCAGTCGCTCCAGTTGCGCAGGATGTCGCCGTTGGCGCCTGCCGGCTTTGCGTCGGGCGTGGCCGGCACGGGCATCGGCGCCGGGGGCGATGCGGCCGGCGCGGACGCCGTGGGCGTGTCGTAGGACGCCTCGGGCGACAGTGGCACCGTTTGGCTGGCGGTGCGGAGCAGTCTGCCGCGATTCGACTCATGGTACGACTGCCACTGGCGTACGCGCTTGTCCAACTGGGCACCGGCATCGGTACCGGCGATCTGCCTGAACCGGTCGCTGCGCTTTTGCGCGTCCTCCGGTCGGCCCGCCGCGGCGTGGATGATGGCCGCCGCCCGCAGCGTGTCGGCGCTCACGCCCTGGGTTTGTTCGACGCGCTCGATGGCCCACAGGGCCATGCCGATATCGCGTGCATAGTAGGACGCGACGGCCAGCGCTTGCAGCACGGACGGGTCGTCGCGTTCGAGCAGCAGCGCATGGGCGAAGGATGCCTGGGCCTTGGCGTACTGGCGGCCGTCGAGATGGATCAATCCGAGGTAGTAGGCAGCCAGCGCGTGGTCCGGCGCGAACCGCAGCGCCAGTGTATAAGCGGTTTCCGCCAGCTCGCGGTTGGCCTGGTGGCCTTGCGTATAGAGCAGATGGTAGGACAAACCGTTCAGAAAATGCAGATGGGCGTTTTCCGGCTCGAACTTCAGGGCGGCATTGAAGGAACGCGAGGCGTCGCGGTAGCGGCCGGCACGGACCTCGTCCAGCCCCTGGTTCGCCTGCACCAGACTGACCCGGTCCTGGCTACGCGTCACGGCGATGGCGGCATCCCTGCCGTCGGCGTCGTCCGTGCCCAGGGCGGGCAGCGATATCAGCAGCCCAAGTGCCGGGGCGGCCAGCAGCGCGCGCATGCTCATGCTTGTTCTCGATTTTCCAAAGATGACGCCGACAAGTATAGACATTGTTGCCACGAACAAGCGCCGATCTCGCGGACGCCACTGACCGGCAGTGAAACGCCGATGCTCTAATTGTCGAGGTGCCGGATTTCGAATGTCATCGCGGCGAGATCGCCGAATATCCAGGTGGCGGCGGGAGCGCCGAGACCGGCGACCGTACCCGGATTGACCAGCCAGGTCTGTCCGCCCTTGATGTTGGCCTGTTGCGTAACCACGGGTTCGTGGCTGTGGCCGCAGCAGACGAGGTCGTAGTCGCCGGTGCAGGCCATGCCGTGGCCGTAGTGCGGGTAGTGGGTGACGAAAATGCGCCGGCCGCCCATCTGCAGCGTCGCATCGCGGCCGTGGTAGTTGAGCAGGCCGTCGGAATTGCAGGCGACGCGGGCCAGGGCGACGAGGTCGCCGAGGTTGTTGCCGTGGATGACGTGCAGCGGCAGGCCGAGCTTGAGCGAGGCCTTCACGGTATTGACGCCGATCAGGTCGCCGCAGTGGATGACGGCCTGGGCGCCCTCGGCCTGTGCGGCGGCGATGGCTTCGGCGAGGATCGGGCCGCGGTCGTGGCTGTCGGAAACGATGCAGATCTTCATCAGATCACCAGCGGGCCGTCGTAGTCGTCGGGCTTGGTGACCGTGAAGGAATTCATGCCGCTCTTGATGCCGGCGCGGCTGCGCTCATGGTCGGACTGCACCTGCAGCAGGGTGATGACGCAGTCGCCGAGGTTGTCGTACTCGTCGCGGCCGGTGCCAAACTGCTCGACGGCCGTGTAGTAGAACAGGCAGCGGTAGCGGCCGACGGCAACCTTCATGATGACGAAATTGGCGTCGCGCGCCTCCCAGTGCAGCACCGGACAAAGCGTCAGTTCTGCCGGCGAAATGCCGAGCTGGATCTCCGCATCGGCGGATTCGATCGGAATGGGCTGGCCGAAGCGTTCGAGCAAGGCCTGACTGACGAGCTTGCGTTCGACGTCGGTGAAATCGGGTATGGTCGCCATGTTCTCCTCTTTTCTATTCGTGAATAAAAACGTTTCTGTTGCCCCGGATGGCGAGGGCCGACAGAATATCGCAAAACTCTAATTTACTGATACCCCCCCCATCGACATGACTGCCACTCCGGTCGAAGAGACCAAGAACACCACCTGCTACATGTGCGCCTGCCGCTGCGGCATCCGCGTGCATCTGCGCGACGGCGTGGTGCGCTTCATCGACGGCAACCCCGACCATCCGCTCAACAAGGGCGTGATCTGCGCCAAGGGCAGTTCCGGCATCATGAAGCAATATTCTCCGGCGCGCCTGACGCAGCCGCTGCGCCGCAAGGCCTCAGCCTCCCGCGGCGCGGGCGAGTTCGAGCCGATCTCCTGGGAGGAGGCGTTTTCGACCCTGGCGGAGCGGCTCGGCAAGATCCGCGCGACCGACCCGAAGAAATTCGCGCTATTCACCGGCCGCGACCAGATGCAGGCGCTCACCGGTCTGTTCGCGCGCCAGTTCGGCACGCCCAACTACGCGGCCCACGGCGGCCTGTGTTCGGTGAACATGGCCGCCGGCATGATCTACACCATCGGCGGCTCGTTCTGGGAGTTCGGCGGCCCCGACCTCGACCACGCCAGGCTGTTCGTGATGATCGGCACCGCCGAGGACCACCACAGCAACCCGATGAAGAACGCGCTGAGCAAGTTCAAGCGCCCGGGCGGACGCTTCCTCTCGAACACCCCGGTGCGCACCGGCTACCCGGCGAGCGCCC
>CAZWFC010000082.1:0-13639 GCA_964632965.1 uncultured Rhodocyclaceae bacterium | reverse complement strand
CGACGATACGGTCGACGGTCTTGGCGGCCGAACTCGTGTGCAGCGTGCCGAACACCAGGTGGCCGGTTTCCGCCGCGGAGAGCGCCAGGGCGATGGTTTCCAGGTCGCGCATTTCGCCGACCAGGATCACGTCCGGGTCCTCGCGCAGCGCCGACTTCAGCGCGGTGGCGAAGGACTTGACGTGCGGGCCGACCTCGCGCTGGTTGACCAGGCATTTCTTCGAGGCGTGCACGAATTCGATCGGGTCCTCGACGGTGAGGATGTGGCCGTAGTCGTTCTCGTTGACGTCGTCCACCATCGCCGCCAGCGTCGTCGACTTGCCCGAGCCGGTTGGGCCGGTGACCAGCACCACGCCGCGCGGGGTGCGCGCGATCTCGGCGAAGATCTTCGGCGCGTTCAGCTGTTCGAGGGTCAGCACCTTCGACGGAATGGTGCGGAACACCGCGCCGGCGCCGCGGTTCTGCACGAAGGCATTGACGCGGAAGCGCGCCAGGCCAGGCACCTCGAACGAGAAGTCGATGTCCATGTGCTCCTCGTACACCTTGCGCTGGCCGTCGTTCATGATGTCGTAGACCATCGCATGCACGTCCTTGTGCTCCAGCGGCGGCAGGTTGATGCGGCGGATGTCGCCATGCACGCGGATCATCGGCGGCAGCCCGGAAGACAGGTGCAGGTCGGAAGCCTTGTTCTTGACGACGAAGGCGAGAAGTTCGGTGATGTCCATGGGGGCTTTCCTGTGGGCTGGCTTCGGTATACTGAGGCCGTTATATGACAACAATCCCAGCCAACTTGCAAGCCGTGCAGGACCGCATCGCCGCCGCCTGCGCGGCGGCGCGCCGCGACCCGCGCAGCGTGCGGCTGCTCGCGGTGTCCAAAACCTGGCCGGCGGCGCGGGTACGCGCGGCGGCGGCGTGCGGGCTGCGCGCCTTCGGCGAGAACTACGTGCAGGAAGCCCTGACCAAGATCGCGACGCTCGCCGACCTCGGCCTCGAATGGCACTTCATCGGCCCGCTGCAAAGCAACAAGACGCGGCCGGTGGCCGAGAATTTCGCCTGGGCGCATTCGGTGGAGCGCCTGAAGATCGCCGAACGCCTTTCGGTGCAGCGCCCGGCCGGCCTGGCGCCGCTCCAGGTCTGCATCCAGGTCAATGTCAGCGGCGAGGCCAGCAAGAGCGGTTGCGCGCCCGACGAAGCCGCGGCGCTGGCCGCAGCGGTGGCGCAGTTGCCGAACCTGAAGCTGCGCGGCTTCATGGCCATCCCCGAACCGACCGACGACGACGCCCTGCTGCGCAGCCGCTTCCGGCGCGTGCGCGACATTCTCGCTTCACTCAATGCCGGGGGCATGGCCCTCGATACCCTGTCGATGGGCATGTCGCACGATCTGGAGGCGGCCATCGCGGAAGGCGCTACCATAGTGCGCATCGGCACGGCACTATTCGGAGAAAGAACTTATCACCCACCCACCCCCAGCCCCTCCCTCGCGGGAGGGGAGTCTTAGTGTTCGCTACGCTCGAAAAACAGGGGGCGCTTCGTGGCTATGTCGGAACGAATGTTCGCTCCGCGAACGTGCCGCTTTGCCTTGGGGCGGCCCGGCGGCAAAGCTATTTTGTTGAGGAACTAACATGAAGATCACATTCATCGGCGGCGGCAACATGGCCGTCGCCCTCATCGGCGGCCTGCGCAAGCAGGGCTTCTCGGCGGCGGGCATCCAGGTCGTCGAACCGGTCGAAGCGGCGCGCGACAAGCTCACCGACGCCTTCGGCGTGCGCTGTGCGGCGACGCTCGACGCCGCCGCGCTCAACTGCGAAGTGCTGGTACTCGCCGTCAAGCCCCAGCAGATGCGCGAAGCCCTCGCCCCCGCGCTCGGCAAGCTCTCCGACCAGCTCGTCGTCAGCATCGCCGCCGGCCTGCGCATCGCCGACATCAGCCGCTGGCTCGGCGGCCATGCCCGCATCGTGCGCACCATGCCCAACACGCCGGCGCTGATCGGCGCCGGCATCACCGGCCTGTATGCCGATGCCAGCGTCGATCACGAGGGGCGCGAAAAGGCCCAGAAGATTCTCACCGCCGTCGGCCACACGGTCTGGATCGACAACGAGGCGATGATGGACGCCGTCACCGCGGTATCCGGCAGCGGACCGGCCTACGTCTTCTATCTCATCGAGGCGCTGGAAGCCTCGGCCGTCAATCTCGGCTTCAGCCTGGAGGCGGCGCGCACGCTGGCCATCGACACCTTTCTCGGCGCCGCGCAGCTCGCCGCCAGCAGCCTCGAACCGGTATCGGTGCTGCGCGAGCGGGTGACATCCAAGGGCGGCACCACCGCCGCCGCGCTCGAATCCTTCGATGCCGACAAGCTCGCCGCCGTCATCGAGCGCGGCGTGCAGGCGGCCAACGCACGCGGCCGCGAGCTCGGCGACCTGCTGGGACAGGACTGATGGCCGCCACCTCGAATGTCTTCATGCATCTGCTGATCCAGCTCCTCGGCCTGGTCGCCAGCTTCTTCGGCGGCCTGTTCGTGCTGCGTTTCGTCCTGCAATGGGCGCGCGCGCCCTTCCGCAATCCCATCGGCCAGTTCGTCGTCACCCTCACCAACTGGGGCGTGACGCCGCTGCGGCGCTTCGTGCCCGGCTATCGCGGCCTCGACCTGTCGTCGCTGGTCATGGCCTGGCTGATCGAAACCGCCGCCCTGCTGTTGCTGCTGGCGATACTCGGCGCACCCCTGCTGGAGGGCAACCTGATCCCGCTCGCCCTCGGCGCCGGCGTCATCGAAGTGACGCGCACGATAGCCTACGTGATACTCGGCGCCACGCTGGGCCTCGTCGTCCTGTCGTGGGTCAACCCGCACGCGCCGCTGGCGCCGGTGTTCAACGCCGTGGCGCAGCCCTTCCTGCAACCCTTCCAGCGGCTGGTGCCGCCCATCGCCGGCATCGACCTCTCGGCGCTGTTCCTGTTGCTGATATTGCAGCTCGTGCTGGGCCTGCTCGCCGGGCTCAAGTCCGCGCTGATCGGCTTCGGCCTGTGACCTGGCTGCGCCAGGACGGCGACGGCGTCGTCCTCACCCTGCACATCCAGCCGGGTGCCAAGCGCAGCGAAGTCGCCGGCACGCACGGCGACGCCCTGAAGATCCGCCTCGCCGCGCCGCCGGTCGACGGCAAGGCCAACGAGGCGCTGATCGCCTTCCTCGCCAAGGCGCTGGGCGTGCCGAAGGCGCACGTCGATCTCGTCGCCGGGCAGACCTCGCGCGCCAAGCGCGTGCGCGTCGCCGGCATAGCCCCCGCCGCCGTCAGGACCGGTCTCGCCTGACGCGACGCACCGGCGCCGCTAGCCCTTAGCCTCGCCGATGAACGCCTCGGGGTGCCGGCGCAGGCGCGTGAAGTCCTGCGCGGCGAGAATGCCGTTGAGATAGCTCAGGTTGCGCTGGATGGCGGTCTCGTAGGGATTGGTGCCGCTGAAATGCTTCCACATCAGGCGATGGACGCCGGCGAACTCCGCGTCGAGGCGCTGGCGCACCAGACCGGAATAGAAGTCCGGCGTCTTCGCCAGCAGCGTCTCGCGGTCCGGATAGGGCGTATCGGCCGCGCCGGCGAGGCCGATGGCGCTGAACTCGACGAACAGGAAGTCGCGGCACTTCTCCAGGTAGCAGCGGTCGGCGATCTGGCTCAGCAGGTCGGCCGAGGCGACCAGGCTGGCGAGCAGCCGGTCGTCCGCCGGCCAGGCGGCCGGCAGCGCGAACACCAGCTTCGTCGCCATGATCAGTTCGGACTTTTCCGCGAACGGCGCCAGCGGCGTCTGCGCCAGCCAGGCGCGCACGAACTCGACGCTGCGCTCCTCGTGCACCGGCGTCAGCACCGCGCCCCAGAGATGCGCCTCGCCGCTGCGCCGGAGCATGCCGATGTCGTGAAAAATGGCCAACAGCACCGCCAGCAGCGCATGGTCGGCGTCGATCGCGGCAGCGCTGCCCGGCGCCAGCGAACGCGCATGGCCGTCGAGCAGACGGGCGACGGTGAGCCCGGTTTCCAGCGAGTGGCGCAGGTCGTGGTAGAGCGTGTCGCAGCGGAGCAGGCCGGGATACTCGCCGCGGAATGCAGCAACGATGTCGCGCACCGCAGCCGCGAGGACATCGGCGCGCCAGGCCGCGCCGTAGCGCGCGGCGAGCAGCGCTCCGATCGCCGCCTCGACGGCGGCGGGGTTTTCGAGGTCCACCGCGCCGGTGGGGTCCTTCTGCGCCAGGCGATCGCCGGCGTGTCCTGTCGTCACAGGAATCGCTCCGTACCGGCGGCAGAGGCGGGCACTAGTACCCTGGAGACAACGGCGGGCACTAGTACCCTGAAAACAAAGGCGGGCACTAGTCGCGGAACACCGTGAAATCGGCCAACGGCGCACGCTCGGTGACGAGCGCATTGGCCGGGTCGTCGTGATCGGCGAAACCGAGAGCCATGCCGCAGACCACCATCTGTTCCGGCGGCAGCGCCAGCTGCGCCGAAATCACGCGGTGGTACTGCGCCCACGCCGCCTGCGGGCAGGTGTCGAGGCCACGCGCGCGCGCCGCGACCATGAGGTTCTGCACGAACATGCCGTAGTCGAACCAGCTGCCCTTGCCGAGCCGGCGGTCGATGGTGAAAATCAGGCCGACCGGCGCGCCGAAGAACTCGAAGTTGCGGCGGTGCTGGGCACGCATCGCCGCGGCATCGCCCTTGGCGATGCCGACCAGCTTGTAGAGGTCGAAGCCGACCTTGCGCCGCCGCCCGAGATAGGGCTCGAAGAACTCCTCCGGATAGTAGTCGTACTCGTACTGGTGGGCCTCCGGCTCGCCGTCGAAGGCGGCGCAGACGGCGGCCACCAACGCGTCGCGCGCGCCGCCGGTCAGCACCTGCACGTGCCAGGGCTGCATGTTGGTGCCCGACGGCGCGCGCGCCGCGACGGCGAGCAGGCGTTCGACGACGGCGCGCTCGACCGGCGTCTGCCTGAAGGCGCGCAGCGAACGGCGCGATTCGATGGCGGCATCGACGGCGGCGGTTTCGGCGGGAGCGGGAATGGTCATGCGTCGATCCTCGTGGTTCAATAGCCGCCGGATTATAGCCTTCGGGAATTTGGCCTCATGGGACCGTTGCAGGGAATACGCATCATCGAAATGGCCGGCATCGGGCCGGCGCCGTTCGCCGCCATGCTGTTCGCCGACATGGGCGCGGAAGTCATCCGCATCGACCGCAAGGCCGCGCCCGGCGGCGACGCCTTCGACACGCTGAAGAGCTACGGTTTTCTCAACCGCGGCCGCCGCTCGCTGGCGCTCGATCTCAAGAATCCGGCCGCCGTCGCCGCGCTGAAGAGGCTCGTTGCCACGTCCGACGCGCTGATCGAAGGCTTCCGCCCCGGCGTCATGGAACGCCTGGGCCTCGGGCCCGACGTCTGCCTGGCGCAGAACCCGCGCCTCGTCTACGGCCGCATCACCGGCTGGGGCCAGACCGGCCCGCTCGCCCAGACCGCCGGCCACGACATCAACTACATCGCGCTGACCGGCGCCCTGCACGCCATCGGCCGGCAGGATGCGCCGGTGCCGCCGCTGAATGTCGTCGGCGACTTCGGCGGCGGCGCCATGTTCCTCGCCTTCGGCGTCGTCTGCGCGCTGCTCGAAGCGAAACGCTCGGGCCAGGGCCAGGTCGTCGACGCCGCCATGACCGACGGCGCGGCGCTGCTGATGGCGATGCAGTACAGCTTCAAGGCCATGGGCCACTGGAACAATCGGCGCGAGTCCAACCTGCTCGACGGCGGCGCCCCCTTCTACGGCACCTACGCCTGCGGCGACGGCAAGTGGCTGGCCGTCGGCCCCATTGAGCCGCAGTTCCACGACCTGCTGATCGAGAAACTCGGTCTGCCCGCCGCGGAGTTCGCCGAACGCTGGGACCCCGCCGCCTGGCCGCGCCTGCGCGAGAAGCTGGCGGCGGTCTTCCGCGGCAAGACCCGCGACGAATGGGCCGCCGTCTTCGCCGACAGCGACGCCTGCGTCGCCCCGGTGCTCGACCTCGACGAGGCGCCGCTGCATCCGCACAACGTCGCGCGGCAGACCTTCGTCGACCACGCCGGCATCACCCAGCCCGCCCCGGCGCCGCGCTTCTCGCGCACGCCACCGGAAATCCGCTCGCCGTCGGCCACACGCGGCGAGCACAACGAAGCCGTGCTGGGCGACTGGGGATTCGGCGCGGCGGAAATCGCCGCGCTGAAAGCGGCGGGCGCGATTTAGAATAAGGCGCACCGTCTGCTGCAATACTACGAACCCGTATCTGAATCGGCATATGAGGCTGCATCATGGATGAACGTCCGCAATTCGACTCCCGCTTCCTCGTCGGCATCGAGCAGGTGGACCTTGAACACCGGCAGCTGTTCGAGATCGCCGGGCGTGTTTATGACGGTCTTGCCGCCGGCAACGACGCGCTCATCGCCGCCACGCGTGCCGCCATTGCCGAACTGCTCGACTACACGGCGACCCATTTCGCCAGCGAGGAAGCGCTGATGGAAGCGGCAGGCTACCCCGGCCTGGAGGCGCACCGCGCGCTGCATCGCCACCTCCTGCGGCAAGCCCGCGACATGGAAATGCGCGCGGAATCCGGCGAACAGTACGTGCCGGTCGAATTGAGCCATTTCATCTACAACTGGCTGGTCGACCACATCCTGGCCAACGACAGGAAGTTTGGCGAGTTCGTGACGGCGCAGAAGAAATAGGCATTCGCCGCTGCCGGAGCGGCAGGGCGGTCCGGCCAGACGACGCTCCCCTGTAGAATTGCTCCCGTCGTCCGCGCCGATCCGCCCGCTTTACCGCCCATGCCCCCCGCATTCCCCTGGTTCGAAATGCCCAGCCCCTTCGACGCCGCCGCCGGCCGGCTGCTGCTGCTGGAACCGCCCTGGGCGAATGCCGGCGCCCTGCGCGCGCAACTGCTGGACGAGTCCTATCCGCGACCCTTCGTCGTCGACGACGGCGAGCGGCGCCATCTCTTCTTCAATATCCGTCTGATGCAGAGCGCCATGCGCCTCGCCGCGCCCAACGCGCTGGAGTTCCGCTACACGCGGAAGATGATGGCCTTCCTGCTGTTCAACCCGCGCCCCAAACGCATCGTCCTGATCGGCCTCGGCGGCGGCTCGCTCGTCAAGTTCTGTCATCACCGGCTGCCGGCCGCGCACCTGACCGCCGTCGAACTCGATCCGGATGTCATCGCTTGGCGCGAGGCCTTCCTGCTGCCGCCAGACGGCCCGCGCCTGCAGGTGCTGCAAGGCGATGGCGCGGCTTACCTGGCTGCGGCTGAAAAAGGCATCGACGTACTGCTGGTGGATGCCTTCGATGACACCGGCGTCGCGCCGGGGCTGGCCAGCCGCGAGTTCCTCGAAACGGCCTGCGCCGGGCTGTCGGGCAGCGGCCAGCTGGTGATGAACCTCGCCGGCGACAAGGAACGCTACGCAGGCCTGATCGGTGCGGCCATGGACGTCTTCGGTCGCCGCGTCATCGTCGTTCCGGTGAAGGAGGACGGCAACCACATCCTGCTGGCCTTCAAGGACCCCGGCTTCGCGCCCAACTGGCGCCGGCTCCAGGCCCAGGCGAAGGAGTTGCGCAGCCGCTTCGATCTCGATTTCCCGGCCTTCGCGCAAAGAATCGAGCGCGCCGAAAAGCTCGGCGTGGCCGAGCGCGAGGCCATGCGCGGCCACTGAAGGCCGCGGCCGGCTACGCCCGCCGGCGCCCCGCCACGAACCACCCCCACGCCAGCGCTTGCAGCACCAGCAAGGCGCCGAACGCAATACGGAAGGACTCGCGCGGCCCGAGGCCGGCGCTACCGAGTACATCGACCAGCACGCCGATGCCCCATTGCAGGCCGAAGGCGCCAACGAAGGCGGCGAGGTTGAGCGCGGTATTGACGCGGCCCGACAGGTGGCCGGGGAAATTCGCGCTCAGCAGCGCGTACGAAAGATTGCTGACCGAAAACACCAGGCCCATGGCGAACCACAGCAGGTGGGTGGCGCCGACGTCGGCGACGATCAGCGCCATGACGGCAACGCCGGCGCCGGTGCCGGCGACGAGGATGCGTTGCGGCGGCACGCCGCGCCTGGCGAGACGCGTCACCGAGGCGGCGAGCACGAGAAAGCCGGTCAGCATGGCGCCGCCGGCCAGCAGCAGATGGAAGGCCGCGTCAGCGCGCGTAGTGCCGTTGAAGTTGATCAGCCAGGGCACGGCCCAGAGTCCCTGCAAGGCCATGAAGCCGCCCGACATCGCCGCGGTCTGCGGCGCGAAACGCCAGAACGCCGGACTGGCGAGGATGCCGCCGACGGCGCGCAACTGCTCGCCCAGCGTTTCGCGGCTGCCGGCGGCCGGCTTGTCCGGCGTCGAGAAAATGCCGGCGGCGGCGGCGAGCGCGAGCGCGGCCAGCGCCAGGAAGATGCCGCGCCAGCCGGCTGCCGGCAGGGCCCAGGCCAGGGGCGTCGTCGCCGTCAGCGCGCCGAGGCCGCCGGCCGCCATCACCGCAGCGTTGAGCGAGGCCTGACGCTCGGCCGGAAACCACACCGAGAACGCCTTGAACGAGGCCATCAGGCAGGCGGAAACGCCGAGTCCGATCAGCGCCCGGCCGACGGCCAGCTCCTGCAAGTCGCGGCCGAGGGCGAACAGCGCGCAGCCGGCGGCGGCCACCAGCAGCAGCGCGGCCTCGACGCGGCGCGGACCGTAGCGGTCGAGCAGGATGCCGAGCGGCAGCTGGAAGGCGCCGAAGGCGAACAGATAGGCCGCCGTCAGCAGGCCGAGGTCGGCGGCCGACACCGCGAGGTCGCGCGTCAGCTCCGGCGCAATGATGGCATTGACGTTGCGCAGCAGGTAGGAGAGGTAGTAGCCCGCGGCGAAAGGCAGAAAAACGCGCAGCCAGGGATTCACGGCGCACTCCTCCCCAGCCATTCGATGCGGTCGGCGAACTTCTTTACCCAGTTCGGCGCAAGGCCGGGCGTGGCCGCGACGGCCTGCAGCTCCGCCGCGTCCGGCCGGTGGGATTGCCACAGCCGCCAGAAACGCGCCAGCGTGACGCCGCCGCTCTCGACGCGCTCGAAGACGCAGCCGGGTTCGACGGCGCCTTCTTCGAGTACGCGGTAGTACCAGCCGACCAGCCCCTCCGCCGCTATCAGCTGCGCCATGCCTTCCTGGCCGTAGCGGCGGTCGATCTTCCAGCACGGCGAGCGCGGCTGCGACACCTGGATGTGGGCGTCGCCAAGGCGGAAGATATCGCCGATGCAGACCCGGCCTTCGTCCCAGCCGTCGACGCTGAGATTTTCGCCGATGCTGCCGCGTACCAGCAGGGGCGAGGCTTCCGGGAAGGCCTGCGCCAGCCGCGCGTAATGCCCGACCGGGTATTGATGCAACGCTTTCTCGGGGCCGCCATGCACGCGCCGGTCGGCCTGGGCGTCGCCGGCCAGCCCTTCGCCGCCGAGCCAGACCGGCAGCGGATGCTCGCGCTTGAAGATGCCGGTCGGCTGGTTCTCCGGCGGCAACGGGCGGATGCCGCCCAGGTAGAGGGTCACCATAGCCAGGCGGCGCCCCTGACGCCCGAGGAATCGCCGTGGCGGTTCTTCAGGAAGCGGGTGGCGACGTGGTCGGAGAACACGTGCGCCGCCCAGAGCGACGGAATGTTTTCGTACAGGCGGTCGAGATTCGACAGCCCGCCGCCGAGCACGATGGCGTCGGGGTCGAGGATGTTGATGACCTCGGCCAGCGCTCGCGCGAGGCGCATCTCGTAGCGTTGCAGTGTCGCTGCGCAGGCCGCGTCGCCCACTGCCGACCGTGCGGCGATTTCCGCCGCATCGATGTCGGCACCCGCGGTGGCGGCATGGTCGCGCCGCATGCCGGGGCCGGACAGGAAGGTCTCGACGCAGCCGCGGCGGCCGCAGTAGCAGGCCGGCCAGGCCGCCTCGTCGCCCGGCAGGCGGTTGTGCCCCCACTCGCCGGCGATGGCGTTGGCGCCGACGAGGACCTTGCCGTGCACGACGATGCCGCCGCCGACGCCCGTGCCGAGAATCACGCCGAACACCACGTCGGCGCCCGCCGCCGCGCCGTCGGTGGCTTCGGACAGGGCGAAGCAGTTGGCGTCGTTGGCCAGCCGCACTTCGCGTTGCAGCAGCGCCTGCAGATCGCGCCGCAAGGGCCGACCGATCAGCCAGGTCGAATTCGCGTTCTTGACGAGGCCGGTGGCGCGCGACTCGGCGCCGGGGATGCCGATGCCGACCGTGCCGCGCCGGCCGAGCTCGGCTTCCGCCGCCGCGACCAGGCTGGCCACGGCCGTCAGCGTGTCCTCGTAGCGTCCTTGCGGCGTCGCGATGCGCCGACGCAACAACTCCGCGCCGTTGTCCGCCAACGCGACGATTTCGATCTTGGTGCCGCCGAGGTCGATGCCGAGGCGCAAGATCAGGCTCCGCTCATTTTCCGAACAGGCCCTTGAGCTTGTCCTTCGCCTGCTGCTGGATGGCCTGCGTCTTCTCCGCCACCTTCGCCTTGACCGCCTCGCCGGCGAGGCCGCCGAACTCGATGCGGTAGGACAGGTCGTCGAACGGCCCGCTGGCGCGCACCGGTATGGTGATGCCCTTCAGGTAGTCGAGATCCTTGCCGCCCTGCCCGCCCGCGCTGGCGACGATGCTGGCCTTGGCGAGATAGTTCATGGCGTTGTTGCCAATGTCGATGTCGCCGGCGCCGGCCAGCCGCAGGAAGGGCGATTTGGCGGCGAGGTCCTCGTTGTGGGCGACGCCGCTGGCGATCCGGAAGCTCGCCGTGAGCTCGGCGAAATCGGTCTTGTCGGCGGCCTTCGCCTGCTGCACGGCATCCTGCCGGCTGGAAAACTTCGCCTTCAGGTCGCGCAAGGACTGCGCGAGGTTGATGCCCTTGATCGCGCCGTCCTTGAGCGACAGCGAGGCGGAACCGTGCAGGGCCTTCTTCATCGCCGTCACGCTGTCGCCGCGGCTGCCGACGTCGAGCGCGACATTGCCGCGGCCGGAAATCAGGTCGCGGCCGACGGCATCCTTCAGCAGCGGGTTGATGCTGACGCCCGCCAGATTCTCCTTTGCCGCCACCGTGTTGCCGTTGGCATCGAGCGAGAGGCTGCCCGACAGCGTGCCGTCGTAAAGGCTGGCCGAATGCGGCGCGATGTCGAGCTTGCCGTCGGTGGCCCGGATCTGGAGCTTGACGTTGCCGGCCTTGACGTTGGCCACCTGCAGGCTGCCGATCTTCACCGTGCCGTTGAGGTTGAGGCTCTTCAGGGCCGAGAAGTCGAGTTTGTCGTCGCCGCCCTTCTTTTCGCCGGCGCCGGCCTTTTTCGGCGGCAGGTATTTGTCGACGTTGAGCCGGTCGATGTCGAGATCGAAGCCCAGCGCCAGCGGTGCGAACTTCGCGATGTCGAGCTTGAGTGCGATCTTCGATTCGTCGAACTGCGTAGCGACATGGCCGGCGGCCGACTGCTTGGCCAGGTCGGCATGCAGGCTGCCGTTCAGCGGCAGCTTGAGCTGCTTCATCGGCAGTTGCGGATTGGCGATCTCGAATGCGCCGGAGAACTTTTCCAGCGCGACCTTCCGATGGTCGAGATCGGCGACGAGCGCCGAGTTCAGCGTGCCCTTGACGGTCGACTCGCCGGCCCTGGCATCGAGGTCGAACGCCAGCCGGGCGACCTTCAGCGCCTGCGCCGTGCCCTCGATGCCGCCCAGCGCCAGCTTCGCCTCGACCTTGTGTTGGGCGCCCGTCAGCACGGCGGTGAGCGTGACGTTCTCGCCGCCGGATTTCTCCGGCGTAACAGAAATCTGTGGCACATCCAGCCGGACGTCGAAGCTGTCGGCATCCACCTTGCCTTTGGCGGCGAGGGCAAGCGCATCGACCTGGAAGGTCTTGCGGCCGGTGTCGGCCTGGACGCGGCCGGTGGCGAGATCGAGCCCGGCGATGGTCGTGGTGCTGCCCGCCTTCTCGTCGCGCCAGACGAGTTGGACGTCGGCGAGCTTGATGCCGGCGATGTCGAGCTGCAACGGCTGGCTCGCGGACTTGTCGTCGGACAGCAGGTCGGCGATGTTGAGCGTGCCGTCCTTGTGCTTGACCAGCGTGGCCTTGACGCCGGCGACGTCCACCGTATTCACGACGATGCGCCTGGACAGCAGCGGCAGCACCGCGACCGAAACGCGGGCGGCCTCGACGGAGGCGAACACCTGCTCGCTCCTGTGCTCGGAGAGCGAAAGCTTGCCGAGCCTGACGCCGACGCTGGGCCAGAAGCTGAGTTCGAGTTCGCCGTCGATCTTCAACGTGCGCTGCTTCTGCTCCAGAACCACGCTGGCGAGTTCGCTCTTGATGCGCACGGCATCGAACTGGCTGGCGACGACGGCAATGCCGGCGAGGACGAGGGCAACGACGATGCCCAGCACGATGCCGGCTATCTTCAAGGCTTTCATTTCTCGCTCCTCAATGCGCGGTCGTGCTCACCAGCCAGATGAAGGCGCCGAGGACGACCAGCGCCAGTATTCCGGCATAGAGCCGCCACGGCCGCTGCTTCTCGGCATAGGGATCGGTCAGCGAACGCTCGGCGTTGGCCGGCAGCTGCGCCACCTGCGTCAGCGAAGTGCCGAAGGGGATGTTGATGCGGGCGCGGGCGTTGATGGCCCAGCCGTTGGCGTCGAGGATGGGGCCGAGGTTGCGGCTGCGCAGCTTGAACCAGGCGAGCGCCATCGAGGGGCCGGAGATCATCAGCATCAGGCCGCCGACGGCGAGCGGCATCTGCCACCAGCGCAGGCCGAGAAAGCCGGTGACGACGGCGGCCAGTGCGGTGCCCAGCGCGCCGACGGCGAGGCCGATGGCGGCGAAGATGCCGGCGAACTTGGCGACGTCGAAGGGCGCCGGGGCGGTCGCCGGCGCCAGTGCCGGCGGAGCGCCGGGCGCGGCGGCCTTGGCCGCTTCGGCCTTTTTCTGGGTGTCGAGCACGCCCGACGCGGTCATGTCGTCGGCGGCCTTGGCGCGCGCCGCGGCGAACTTCTGGAACTGCTCGCCGACCAGCCGCACGAGCTTCTTGTACGGCGTCCAGAACGCCTGCCGGATGCTGATCGGGTGCTCGATCAGCTTGGTGATCGTGGCGTCCCAGTCCTTTCCGTCGCGGTCGTAGAAGACGCCGTTGCGGCCGACCATCAGCTGGTCGGCGTCGCCCGCCGTGAAGGCGGCGGCGATGGTCATCTTCTCGCCGCCGCGCACGCAGTCGCAGTAGGCGAGATAGACGCCCGAGAGCGTGGCCAGCGCGGCGTGCTTGGCGGCGTCGAGCACATGCACGCAGAGGTTGCAGCTGCGCCCGTCGAGGAATAGCGTGCCGGCCTGGAAAACGGCGCGCAGATGCCCGTTGCCCTTGCTCGTCACGTAGAAGTCGCGGAAGGAGACGAAGTTGTTGGCCAGCGCGCCGAGGTAGCGCGCGTAGTGCGCCAGGCGTTCGACGGCTTCGATGGCGTTGGCCTCGCCTTCGAGCGCCTTGTCGCGGGCGATCAGCGCGCCGATCAGCGCGAGGCCGTCGCCGGCGGCGATTTCCTGCAGGCGTGCTCCATCGATGGCGGCGAGCGGGGTGTCGACGCGCGCGGCGCGCCCGTAACCCTCACGCGCCGGGCGGATTGCGCGCGAC
>CAZWFC010000081.1:0-13741 GCA_964632965.1 uncultured Rhodocyclaceae bacterium | reverse complement strand
GGCAGCGGGCAGCGGCTCGACGACGGCGAAAGCTGGACGCAGCCCGGCATCCGCGTCAGCTACGTGCCGCAGGAGCCGCCGTTCGATCCCGAACTCACGGTCTTCCAGGCGGTCGTCGCCGGCATGGGCGAGATAGCCAGGGTGCTCGCCGAATACCACGAGGTTTCGCACCTGCTGGCGGAAGAAGACGCCGACCATGAACCGCTGCTGATACGGATGCAGGACCTCCAGCACGAGCTCGAAGCGGCCAATGCCTGGAGCTACGAAGCCCAGGCCGAGCAGGTCATCGAGCGCTTCACCCTGGATCCCGACGCCAAAGTCGGCACGCTCTCCGGCGGGCAGAAGAAGCGCCTCGCGCTGGCCCAGGCGCTGGCCGTGGCTCCCGACGTGCTGCTGCTCGACGAACCGACCAACCATCTCGATATCGCCGCCATCGAATGGCTCGAAGAATTCCTTCTCGCCGCCAAGACGACCCTGCTGTTCGTCACCCACGACCGCCGCTTCCTCGACCGGCTGGCCACGCGCATCGTCGAACTCGACCGCGGCCGCCTCGTCAGCTTTCCCGGCAGCTTCGCCGCCTACCAGGAACGCAAGGAATACATGCAGAACGAAGAAGCGCTGGCCAACGCCCGCGCCGACAAGCTGCTCAAGGAAGAGGAGGTCTGGATACGCAAGGGCGTCGAGGCGCGCCGTACCCGCGCCGTGTTCCGCGTCCAGCGTCTCGACCAGTTGCGCGCCGAACGCGCCGCGCGCCGGGAGCGCATGGGCCAGGTGCGCATGCAGATCGACAGCGGCGACAAGAGCGGCAAGCTCGTCGCGGAACTCGAACATGTCACCAAGCGCTTCGGCGACAAGACCGTGGTCAAGGACTTCTCCTGCCGCATCCTGCGCGGCGACAAGATCGGCGTCATCGGCCCCAACGGCGCCGGCAAGACCACGCTGCTGCGCATGATCCTCGGCGAACTGCAACCCGACGCGGGCAGCGTGCAGCTCGGCACCAAGCTCGAAGTCGCCTACTTCGACCAGTTCCGTACCCAGCTCGATCCGGAATCCACGCTGGCCAACGTGATATCCCCCGGCTCGGATTACGTCGAGATCGCCGGTGCGAAGAAGCACGTCATCGGCTATCTCGAAGACTTCCTGTTCGCGCCGGAGCGGGCGCGTTCTCCCGTCAAGTCGCTGTCCGGCGGCGAGCGCAACCGCCTGCTGCTGGCGCGCCTGTTCGCCAAGCCCGCCAACGCGCTGGTCCTCGACGAACCGACCAACGACCTCGACATCGAAACCCTGGAACTGCTCGAACAGCTGCTGCAAGACTACAAGGGCACCGTCTTCCTTGTCAGCCATGACCGGGTGTTCCTCGACAACGTCGTCACCCAGACCATCGCGGCCGAGGGCGGCGGCGTCTGGCGCGAATACGTCGGCGGCTACAGCGACTGGGCCGACTGGCAAACCCGGCGCAAACAGGACGAGGCGCTTGCCGTCAACGCCTCCCGTGCCGCGTCGGCGGCAAAGCCGAAGGGAACCCAGGCCGCGGGCGCCAAGCTGAGCTTCAAGGAACAGCGCGAACTCGAAGCCCTGCCCGAACGCATCGCCGCACTGGAAGCCGAACAAAAAGACCTGTCGCAGAAACTCGAAGACCCGGCGCTCTATCAGGGCGAACCGCAGGAAGCGCAGCGCTGCGCCGACCGGCTCGAAGCCCTCGACGCGGAACTGCTGACGCTGCTGGAACGCTGGGAGGTGCTGGAAGCGCGCGCGGCGCAATAGTCCCCTAGAGGCAACAGCGGGGATTAATCAGCGCAGGCGGAAGCGCACCGGCAGCAGGACTTCGCGCGGCGCGGCATCCGGCAGCGAACGCACCGCGCGTGCCGCATGCACGGCGGCATCGTCGAGGATGGCGTGGCCGCTGCTGCGCTCTAGGCGCGCCGCGACGGCATTCCCCGCCGCATCGAGGAACAGCATCACCTGGGCCTCGCCTTCGAGGCCGCGGGCGATGGCTTCGGGCGGATAAAACAGGTGTTCGGCGATCTGCTGCGAGGCGGCCCGGGCGACTTCGCCGGCCATGGTGGCCTTCGCGGCCGTGGCGCGGGGAGGGCGGGGCGGCGGTGGCGGCTTCGGCGCTACGGCTGACGGTGCGGTCGGTTCGGGTGAATCGGGTGCGATCAGCGCGGGGGCCGGCTCGGGCGGCGGCTTCGCCAGCGTCGCGTGCAGCAGGGCCGGCGTTTCGGCGGCGTGGCTGGGCCGTCGTTCCGCCAGCCAGTGTCCCGCGCCCAGGGCCAGCACATGAAACAATAGGGACAGGATGCCGGCCAGCGCGAGGCGCAAGCGGCCCGCAGCCGGCAACACGGTAGGATTACGCAAATCGAACATGGAAGCTCGTTAATGTACCATCCGCACTGCAAACCGCTGGCCCTGCTGGCTGCCGCAATCATCGCGCTGTCCGCCAATCCGGCGGCCATGGCCCAAACGACCCAGAATCCCCGTTCCGCGGCCGTCTTCAGCCTGCCGGACCCCGTTACGTTCCGCACGCAAATGGAACTCGGCGTGATCGACCGGGCGCAGGAATGGCTCGCCGCCGGCCTGCCGCCCGACTTCATGGGCGACCGCATCGGCAGCGGCCTGATGATCGCCGCCTGGGAAGGCAACATTCCGCTCATGGCGCTGTTCGTCGCACGCGGCGCCGCCCTCGACAAGACCAATGCGCTGGGCGAAACCGCGCTCATGCATGCCGCCTGGAAAGGCCGGCGCGACGCCGTGCGCTGGCTGCTCGACCGCGGCGCCAAGGTCGATCTCGAAAGCGGCCGGCCCGGCTGGACGGCGCTGCACTACGCCACCTTCGCCGGCCACAGCGAGATCGCCGAACTGCTGCTGGAGCGGGGCGCCGACATCGATGCCCGCAGCCCCAACGGCTCCAGCGTGCTCATGATGGCCGTCTACGAAGGCCGCGAGGACATGGCGCGCTGGCTGCTGGCGCGCGGCGCCGATATCCGCATCAAGAATGAAAACGGCCACGGCGCGCTGGAATGGGCGATGAAGTTCAACCACACCCAGATCGCCCGCATGGTCGCCACCCAGGAGGAATTCGCCACCGCCGCCAGCCGGCCGAAGTCCGACTGGGGTCCGGTGAGAAAATCCGAGCCGGTACCCAAGGACATCGAGGAACTGCTGAACATCCGCAGCATCCTCGTTGCGCGCAAGCTTCAGGTGGACAAGGTCGACCGCCGCATCGCCGCCCTGCGCGCCCAATACGCTCGCGCCGCCCTCAAGCGCGAAGCCCCGCCGCCGGCCGTGCTCGAAATCAGCGCCGAGCGCAAGGCGCCGGGCAAACAGCGGACGCGGATCGTCATCGATCCGGTGCGGCCGCGCTAGGTGCGAGCCGAACGATGATGCCTGCCGCCGCAGCCGGGAACCTGTTGCGCGAAGACGAGGTGGAGTTCGTCGCCATACGCGCCCAAGGCGCCGGCGGCCAGAACGTCAACAAGGTTTCCAACGCCATCCACCTGCGTTTCGACATCGGCGCGTCGTCGCTGCCCGACGCGATCAAGGAGCGGCTGCTGTCGCTGCGCGACCAGCGCATCAGTTCGGACGGCGTGGTCGTCATCAAGGCGCAGCAGTTCCGCAGCCTGGAGCGGAACAGCGAAGAAGCCCTGGCGCGGCTGCGCGAACTGATCGCCAAGGCCGCCTTCACGCCGCGCCTGCGGCGCCCGACCAAGCCGACGCGCAGCTCGCAGCGCAAACGCGTCGACAGCAAGGTCAAGCGCGGGCAGGTGAAGGCGTTGCGCGGCCGCGTCAGCGACAAGTAACCGGACCTTGCAGGGCGCCGCATCCGCGGCGGCGACGCGGTCTATGCACTTCGTCATCGTACTTTCGTTCGATTGACCCATTAGGGGGCGCCTGTCAGAATTCCCCTAAATAAAATGTTGGTATCCAACGCAATGGTGCCGACTTAAAAACCGCGCCGCCCGACCTCTTCCCGCGCATCTTTCCCAGAGAACCCGCCGCCTCGGCGGCACCATCGCCCCGAAACCGGGGCGATACGCGCGAGGGAAGAATGCAGCAAGCATCTGCCGGCCACACGGCACCACTGGATAGCACCGCGCTGCTCTGGCTGCTCGGCAGCCTCGCCAACCTCTACCGTCTACCCTTCGACGCCGCGCTGATCGCGCAGCAGTTCCCGCCGCCGCATAGCCGCGCCACCTTCCACGAAGCCGCCCGCGCGCTCGGCTTCAAGAGCGGCACCGGCCCCTTGCCCGCCGCCTCCTGGAGCGGCCAGACGCTGCCCTGCGTCGCCTTCCTGAAAGCCGAAGGGGAGGGCGAATCCGTCCCTATCCTCATCCTCAAGACCGACGGCACCAAACTGCTCTGCTTCCGCCCCGGCGCGCAAGCGCCCGAAACGCTCACCGCCGAGGAAGCGGCGCAACGCTGCGAACCCGAACTCATCCTCGTCGCCCGCGAGCACGGCGGCGACGCCGCGGGCGGTGCGGAAGAAATCGCCGGCTTCACCAGCGAGAAGCCCGCCTTCGGCTTCAAGTGGTTCATCCCCGAACTGCTCAAGCACAAAAAAATCTGGCGCGACGTCGTTCTCGCCTCGCTGTCCATCCAGCTCGTCGGCCTCGCCACGCCGCTGTTCACCCAGGTTGTCATCGACAAGGTCGTCGTGCACCAGACCAACAGCACGCTCATCGTCATCGGCGTTGCCCTGGTCATGTTCATGTTTTTCACCAGCGCCATGACCTGGCTGCGCCAATACCTCGTGCTCCACACCGGCAACCGCATCGACGCCGTGCTCGGCGCCCAGGTCTTCCGCCACCTGCTGCGCCTGCCGCTGCCCTATTTCGAGCAGCGCCCGACCGGCACCCTCGTCGCCCGGCTGCACGGCGTCGAAACCATCCGCGAATTCGTCTCCGGCGCCGCCGTCACCCTGGTGCTCGACTTTCCCTTCCTGTTGATCTTCCTCGCCGTGATGTTCGCCTACTCGTGGCAGTTGAGCCTGATCGCACTTACGCTGCTGGCCTGCATCTGCCTGATGAGCGTGCTCGTCGTCCCGGTCTTCCGCGACAAGCTCAACCGGCAATTCATGCTCGGCGCCCGCAACCAGTCCTTTCTCACCGAATACGTGTCCGGCATGGCCACGGTGAAGTCCCTGCAAATGGAGCCCCACGTCGAGCAGAAGTACGGCGACTACCTGGCCAGCTACCTCGCCGCCGGCTTCGGCACCAAGCAGATCGGCAATACCTACAACGTCATCGCCAACGGCATCGAACAGGTGATGACGCTCGCCATCCTCATTGTCGGCGCCTTGCTGGTGATGCAGAACGACGGCTTCACCGTCGGCATGCTGGTCGCCTTCCAGATGTTCGCCGGCCGCATGAGCCAGCCCATGCTGCGCCTGGTCGGCCTGTGGCAGGAATTCCAGCAGGCCGACATCGCCGTCAAGCGCCTCGGCGACATCCTCGACATGCCTGTCGAGCCCTTCGCCCTCACCCCCAGCCGCGAGAGCGGCGGCAAGGGCCGCATCGAGCTCAAGGACGTTGCCTTCCGGTATAGCGAACACCACCCCTGGCTCTACCGCAACCTCGACATGCGCTTCAAGCCCGGCCACCTCAGCGTGCTGATGGGCCCCTCCGGCTGCGGCAAGAGCACCCTGGCCAAACTCCTGCTCGGCTTCTACCAGCCGCAGGAAGGCCACATCGAACTCGACGGCCGCGACATCCGCCACCTCGCCGCCAACGAACTCAGGCTGACCTTCGGCGTCGTGCCGCAGGAGACGATTCTCTTCTCCGGCACGCTCTACGACAACCTCGTCATGGCGCATCCGCATGCCAACTTCGACGACGTCATCGCCGCCTGCAAGGCGGCCGAAATCCACGAAGTCATCGACAAGCTGCCCGACGGCTACCAGACCGAGATCGGCGAGCGCGGCGTCGGCCTTTCCGGCGGGCAGAAGCAGCGGCTGGCCATCGCCAGAGCGCTGCTCAAGCGGCCGAAGATCCTGGTCTTCGACGAAGCCGTGTCGAACCTCGACCAGCAGACGGCCGAGCACTTCGCGAAGACGATCAACAAGCTCAAGGGCCAGGTGACGATGCTGTTCATCACCCACCAGATACCGCGCGGCTTGCAGGTGGACGAGGTGTTCAACTTCGGCGGCGCGCACCAGAGCGTGACGGCCATGAGCCGGGTGGAAGAGGAGGGCGGCGAATGACGGCGGGCAACGAGTTGGTACGTCTGGAAATCGGCGTAGGTCTGACGGACATGCGGCTCGTGCCGAGCTACAACGGCCATTACCTGCTGATTTACTGCCGGCAACGGATCGTGGCGATGCTGGGGCCGATGGGCGGCGATGTCGATGTATTCGAGTTTGCCGACGTCGGCCGCATGACGGCAATTGAGTTGATCGAGCGGATTGCGCCGACGATGGAAGCCCCGTCCAGGGTGCCAGCGAGAGTCAGCTAAAGAGAACGGGGTGACCCTGCCTAAGGAGAATGAACCCTCTTGGCAACGAGCAACGTGAAGGAGGTTGTAATGGAAACAGCGAAACCGAAAGAAGGAATGTCGCAACAACCGGGAATGACATCGGCAAATAATTTCAGGAGGCCGATTCGCAAAATTATCCTGGGCGGACTGCTTATCCTCATTGCGATCTGGCTGTTCATGCCAAACACTGCCGCATGGGAGGAGGAAGTACAACTTTTCGACGGGCGAGTCCTCCGCATCACCCAGAAACGGCGCTACGAGAGTGCCTATAACGGCCACAACTACAGCCCCCATATCGTGCGCGAGGCATGGATCCGCTTCAACCTGCCGGAACTCGGCGACCGCGAAATCGAATGGCACGAGAACCTCATCGCCATGCGTTTCGACGTGATCGAGGGCAAGCCCCTCATCGTCGCTTATCCGCCGACGGCCTTGGAGTTTGAGCAATACGGAAAACCGCAGCCGGCCTATCTTGGCTTCCGTTATGAGAACGGCAATTGGCAGCGAATTGGGTTCAAGGAGATTCCGACGAGCCAGTATGACGCCAATCTGGTGATCCAGAGCCATGTTCCAAGGCATGCGCGTCCGCTGACTCTGAAACTGAAGGATGGGAAGGAGTTCAACGGGAATCCGGATATCAGCAAATGCTCGAAGCGAATCTATCTTGACCCGAGATGTAACTATTGGGGTGGACGAGTGTAAAGGAAAGTTCGATATATGTATGACTTGGAGATAATAATGGCTGCTACTTTGAATGATTACGCCGTCCTCTCTGCAACTGTCTATAACAAAGTCCGTGGGGATAAAAATCAGCTTCCCGTTCCCGCCAACTGGACCGAGGTCGACAACGACCTGAACCACCCGATTACCGGTTTCGCCGCTAGCGCCTACCGAAACGGTAACGACGTCGTCATCGCATTTCGCGGCACAGAGAACCTGATGGATGGAGTTGCCGACCTGCTGCTCGGTGTCGGACTCGGCTCGGCCCAACTGACCCAGGCGGCTCTGTTCTACCAAGTCGTCAAGGCCGCCAATCCCGGCGCCAACATCAGCTTCGCCGGGCACTCCCTCGGCGGCGGTTTGGCCTCCGTTATGTCCGTATGGTTCGACCGTCCCGCCGTCGTCTTCAACGAAGCGCCATTCGAGGCGACAGCCTTAAATCCCCTGCTAGTCAAGGCAACGGCCTTTGCCTTGAACGAGGCGGGGCCCGGCGATCCTGCGCTCGACCGTCTCGCCGACGCCAATCGCTTTGCCGACCTGTCGGCCCTGTATACGCTGCGCGAAACCCAAGTGACGAACTACTACATGCCCGGCGAGTTTTTGGTGCCGTTGCGTGGATTGTTGCCTACCGTGGCGGGAACCAATAATCCCGTGACGACGCTCGGCACCGGCGCTACCGGCACCTTCGACCTTCATTCCATCAACCTTCTGGCAGCGCGGTTGCTCGAACCCAAACTCGGAACGCTGGGGTACCGCTTGCCGACATTGGTCAAGCAATTGTTCAGCACCGAAGCAAGGGCAGCGGACCTCAACTCCCAAAGCCGTGATTTTCTCACCAACATTCTCGCCGACCAGATCAGCAAGGGCTACGACTCGCAGGACGGCCTGCTGGCGAAGTTTGCGGCGGACATCGACACCCTGACCAACGGCCTTCCCTTATCTGGCGACAAAGCCATAGACCTTGCCGTTCGGCTCGGCATCGAGCACTACTATCACATGCTCGACAACGGTGTCGGCGAACCGCTGTTCGGGCAAGTCGGCAGCGGCATCCAGGCCGACCTCAACAAGTTCGTGGTCGGCCTCGACCAGATCAAGCCCTATGGCGAACTTCGCCAGTTCGCCCTTGATGCCGCCGATGATGCTGACGCGAGAGATGCGATCACGGAATTCATCACCGACAAGCGCCGCTGGAACATCGCCGTCGGTAATGGCGGCCTCTCCGGTTCCGCTGACGGCGACGTTTCCGACATTGTTCTCGGCGGCAAAGGTGCAGACGACTTCGACGCCGGCGCGGGCGACGACCTCCTGATCGGCGGTGCCGGTACGGACGACCTTCAGGGTGACGCCGGTTCCGACAAACTCTACGGCGGTTCCGGCAACGACCGCCTCGACGGCGGCGAAGGCGACGACATCCTCGTCGGCGGTGCCGGTACCGATCTCCTAAAAGGCGGCACCGGTTTCGACGAATACCGCTATTCCAGCCGGGCCGGCTTCGACGTTATCGACGACGCCCGTGAAGGCCAGAACCACGACGGCGCGCAATCCGGCAAAGTCCTTTACGACAAGACCACCCTCAGTGGCGGCGGCAAGCAGGGCAACTGGCTGTGGAGCAGCGACGACGGCTTCACCTACCGCACCGACGGCGACCCGGACAAGGACGAAGTCACCCTCACCGTCACGGGCGGCAAGGGCGGCTTGCTCACCATCGACCATTTCAAGAACGACGACCTCGGCATCCACCTGGGCGACCAGCCGCCCGGCGCCGGCGGCGGCCGCCGCAGTCCGCGCGGCGTCGCCCCCCAAGCCCCCGATGCCCCGCCGGACAGCGGCAACACCGCCAACCGCCGCGACCCGCTGCTCGTCGATCTCGGCGCCGGCATCCAAACCGTCGGGCTGGAGGCGAACCTCCACTTCGACGGCGACGCCAATGGCCTGAAAGAACGCACCGGCTGGGCCGCCGTCGGTACCGGGCTGCTCATGCTCGACCGCGACAACGACGGCCAGCTCACCGACGGCTCCGAGCTCTTCGGCGACGCCACCCCGGTCAATGGCGGCATCGCCGTCAATGGCTTCCTCGCCCTGGCCCAGTACGACCGCAACCGCGACGGCCGCATCGACGCCGCCGACCCGGTGTGGAACCAACTCAAGGTGTGGACCCATGCCACCGACCCGATCACCGGCAACCCCATCCTCAACGACCCGGACTACGGCGGCGAACTCAGGACGCTGGACGAACTCGGCATCCGGGCCATCCACCTGAACGCCACCACCGATCAAGTCACCGATGCCCAGGGCAACACCCGGCTGCGCAGTGCCAGCCTCGAACTCGCCGACGGCAGCACAAGAGAGATCGCCGAATACCGCCTGGCGAGGAACGGTGCCGACACGGTGGCCATCGAACGCCTGGCGCTCGACGCCGACCTGCGGCTCATGCCGGAACTGCCGGGAATGGGGAGCGTGAATGACCTGCGGCAGGTCATGCAGCGGGACACGAGGGGCACCCTCAAGAACCTCGTCGCCGCCTTCGCCGGCGAAGCTGATCCGCAGGGGACCAACAACGAATGGAGGATTGCGGCATGAGAACCAGTCACGGCATGTCGAGACGGATTGCCCAATTGGGATTGTTTCTGATGATGGGGGTAAGCATGAGCGCAAACGCAGGGTTGTTCGGGATTGGCGGTACGAGTTGGAAAGAGGAAGTGTTGCTGCATGACGGTAGCAAGATAGTTGTGGCGAGATGGGCGTTAAGAGGTGGGCGACACGAAATCGGGCAACAGCCACCTATAAAGGAGCAAAGCCTAACGCTTACCCTGCCGACATCCAATGAGCAGGTCACCTGGAAACGCAACTACAGTGAAGACGTTGGGCTTGCCGACCTGACACCGATACTGCTGGATGTTGTGCAAAAAACCATCTACGTGGTTTCCATCCCCGTGGGCTGTCTCTCGTACAACAAGTGGGGCAGGCCGAACCCACCTTATGTGATCTTAAGGTTTCATGACAAGGAATGGCGGCAGATCACGCTACAAGAGTTTCCTCCCGGCCTTGCAACTCCGAACTTACTCATTTCGTCTCCAGATAACGAAGTGGAAAGAAACGGCAAGCATTTCATCTCGGCCGATGAAGTGAGAAAGATTAACGGCAGCCTTCGACAGTCGGAACTTCGCTCGGTACTGCGGGAACCAGTGAAGCTCGGAAGCGAGGGGTCATTAGTGAATTGCGAGGAGATGATTCATTACAAATGCGGATGGATTAGCCCCCACGGAACATTCGGACGGGATTTCATGGATAGGACATGCAAGTAACCAAACTCATTAAAGGGGAACGATCATGACCACGCAATTTGAAATTGACTGCGCGCTGATGGCGGGTGCCTCATACATTTCTACTCGCTCTGACGTAAATAGGTTTCCTGTACCTCAAGGATGGGCCGAAAAGACTGAACTGCGCGCAAAGAATGACAGCAGCGGATTTGAAGCCGCCACCCTCACCGTCACCGGCGGCAAGGGCGGCTTGCTCACCATCGACCATTTCAAGAACGACGACCTCGGCATCCACCTGGGCGACCAGCCGCCCGGCGCCGGCGGCGGCCGCCGCAGTCCGCGCGGCGTCGCCCCCCAAGCCCCCGATGCCCCGCCGGACAGCGGCAACACCGCCAACCGCCGCGACCCGCTGCTCGTCGATCTCGGCGCCGGCATCCAAACCGTCGGGCTGGAGGCGAACCTCCACTTCGACGGCGACGCCAATGGCCTGAAAGAACGCACCGGCTGGGCCGCCGTCGGTACCGGGCTGCTCATGCTCGACCGCGACAACGACGGCCAGCTCACCGACGGCTCCGAGCTCTTCGGCGACGCCACCCCGGTCAATGGCGGCATCGCCGTCAATGGCTTCCTCGCCCTGGCCCAGTACGACCGCAACCGCGACGGCCGCATCGACGCCGCCGACCCGGTGTGGAACCAACTCAAGGTGTGGACCCATGCCACCGACCCGATCACCGGCAACCCCATCCTCAACGACCCGGACTACGGCGGCGAACTCAGGACGCTGGACGAACTCGGCATCCGGGCCATCCACCTGAACGCCACCACCGATCAAGTCACCGATGCCCAGGGCAACACCCGGCTGCGCAGTGCCAGCCTCGAACTCGCCGACGGCAGCACAAGAGAGATCGCCGAATACCGCCTGGCGAGGAACGGTGCCGACACGGTGGCCATCGAACGCCTGGCGCTCGACGCCGACCTGCGGCTCATGCCGGAACTGCCGGGAATGGGGAGCGTGAATGACCTGCGGCAGGTCATGCAGCGGGACACGAGCGGCACCCTCAAGAATCTCGTCGCCGCCTTCGCCGCCGAAGCCGACGCCACGGCGCGGCAGGCGATCTTCGATCAACTCCTCTACCGCTGGGCCGGCGTGGACACTGTTGCCACCGACAGCCGCGGGCCGAACTGGGATGGGCGCAAGGTGGCGGCGCTGGAACACTTCTACGGCATGACGCTGCCGAATCCCTCGTTCGCCGACGCCGTGACCTGGGACCGCACCTGGAGAAGGCTCGCCGAAGACTACTACGCCGGGCTCATGGCGCAGACGCGGTTCGTGTCGAGGAGTCGTCCCGATTCGGGGGCAGAGAGCCAAACGGTCTGGCAACTGGCTGCATAAAGAGGAGAGACGAAATGAACAGATATGCTGAACGAGTAGTTGTGTTCGCCATGCTTGCGTGCTGCATTCCTGTTATGGGGTGTTCCAGCACCGTCACCTGGAAGGAAGAAATGCAATTGAGCGACGGCAAAAGAATCGTTATCGAGCGAGAGACATTGAATATCGGGGGTGGCGACGAATGGGCTCACGGCAGCGGTTCCCGTCCCAAGGAGCGGCGCATTCGATTCGTCCATCCAGACGGATCGGGCCAAGTCGTTGAGTGGCGGTCGACCAAAATGTCCCCAGGGACATATCCGGAAACCCCATTAGTACTTGATTTTGATAACGGGATATTAACCACCTTTTCGATAGTCGCGATTTCCGAGGCTTGCGAAATTTACTCGAAGTACATCTACCGCAATGGTGGCTGGATCGAGGAGCCGCTTCCAGACCAATTTGACAAACGCATGACGAATTTATTTCTTCGCGACAGTGCTGATATGCCCGCATTTGTAAGGCTTGAGGAAAAACGTAAGAACAATGAGGACTATCGATATCGTCTGCGCCTCAAGCAGGTGGGGCCGAATCGGATGGTTTGCGGTGCCTGAAAACTGAAGCGATATCGCTGAAATGAAATTCATTCATTGAGGAGATCGTCATGCCTGACCTGATTGAGTATGCGCAACTTGCAACCCGTGTTTACGCGGCGTCTGATAACAACAAGCTGGGTGTTCCCATCGGCTGGACGGAACTCGACTGGCAGCCTGACCGGTTCACCGGGTTTTCCGTAGGGACCTACAAGAACGTTTCAAGCAATGAGATTGTTATCGCCTACACCGGCACGAACGATGGGGTTGTGGACCCCCTGAATTGGACTGCCGGTATGGGCCTGCCGGTGCTCCAGATATTCGACGCGATGGCTTACTACTTCGCGTACAGGTCGGCCAATCCAACGGCCAACATTAGCTTCACAGGCCATTCTCTCGGCGGTGGTTTGGCTTCCCTCATGGCCGTGCTTTTCGACAAACGGGCGACCGTTTTCGACCAAGCCCCGTTCCAACCCGCCGCCTTGAGCCCGATGGTACTGCCCGGGCTTGCCGCGGCGATGGCTGCGTCGGGTTACCTGGATTACGATCTCGATGCCTATCTTGCCTCGGGTGGGCTGCTGTCCCTATCGCGAGAATCGAAAGTTACTCACTACTACATTCAGGGGGAGGTTCTCAGCTATATTCGTGCATCCCTCAATACCCTCTCCGGCAGCGAGAACCCGATTGCATTGGGTAATTCGACGGCGGGTATGGTAGGCCTGCATTCGATGACGCTGCTCACGGCGACCCAGGTTTCCTCCCCATTCCTAGATGTGGCGCGGCGTATGCCCGACCTGGTCGGGCAGATTCTGGACACGGGACTTTTTGGGGCTGAGGCACGCGATAGAAGCAATACAGACCTTCTCAGGAAGCTTCTGCGTCACCAACTGGGAATTTCAGGCGCCGTCACTCCCGACGCCATGCTCGACCGTTTCGGCGCCGATTTCCAGAAACTGGCCGACCTTAATCCTGGCGGCGGCGACGCCAGCCTTGTTCGCGCCCTGACCGAAATCGGCCTCCAGCACTACTACCAGCAGGACACCACACAGGAAGCCGTATTTCAGACCCTCGCCGGCGGCATTCAGTTTGACCTTACCAAACCGATGGGCGATATCGACACCGCCCTCTCCCAGATCAAGGGCTACGACAAACTTAAGACCTATGCCCGCCAACAAGTCGGCGCTGAAGTCGCGAGTTCCGAAGACACCAACCCGTTAAACGCCCTCGATGAATTCGTCACCGACAAGCATCGCTGGAACATCGCCGTCGGCAGTGGCGGCCTCTCCGGTTCCGCTGACGGCGACGTTTCCGACATTGTTCTCGGCGGC
>CAZWFC010000080.1:0-13896 GCA_964632965.1 uncultured Rhodocyclaceae bacterium | reverse complement strand
CGCAAGAAGGACATGATCCTGGTGTCGGGCTTCAACGTCTATCCGAACGAGGTCGAGGCCGTCGTGGCCATGCATCCGGGCGTGATCGAGGCCGCCGCGGTGGGCGTCACCGACGAGAAGACGGGCGAGGCGGTGAAGCTCTACGTCGTGCGCAAGGACCCCGCGCTGACGGCCGAGGCGCTGATCGCCCATTGCCGGGAGAATCTCACCGGCTACAAGGTGCCGCACATGGTTGTCTTCCGCGACGAGCTGCCGAAGACCAACGTCGGCAAGATCCTGCGCCGCGCGCTGCGCGACGAGGAGCTCGCGCTCCGAAGGTAGTTCCCATCTCTTCGGGGGGTACCGACCTTCGGTCTCCCACCTTGGGGACGCGCTGAGCGAAGCGCCGGGCGGCGGGCGTCGGCGCGGCGCATGATAAACTCGGCGCACTACAATTCCCGCGTTCGACGCCTCATGTCAGGTAATTCCTTCGGCCGGCTTTTCCGCGTTTCCTCCTTCGGCGAATCCCACGGCCCGGCGATCGGCTGCGTGGTCGACGGCTGTCCGCCGGGCCTGGAGCTGTCGGCGGACTACATCCAGACCGAGCTCGACCGGCGCAAGCCGGGAACCTCGCGCCACGTCACGCAGCGGCGCGAGCCCGACAGTGTCGAGATTCTCTCCGGCGTGTTCGAGGGCCGCACCACGGGCGCGCCCATCGGCCTCCTGATCCGCAACGAGGACCAGCGCAGCAAGGACTACGGCAACATAGCCGAGACCTTCCGGCCCGGCCATGCCGACTACACCTACTGGCAGAAATACGGCATCCGCGACTATCGCGGCGGCGGGCGCTCCTCGGCGCGCGAGACGGCCACGCGCGTGGCCGCCGGCGCCATCGCCAGGAAATGGCTGTTCGAGCGCTACGGCGTCGCGGTGCGCGGCTACATGAGCAAGCTGGGGCCCATCGACATCGCGTTCAAGGACTGGCAGGCCGTGAACGCGAATCCGTTCTTCGTGCCGGACATGGACATCGTGCCGCGCCTGGAAGCGTACATGGACGAACTGCGCAAGTCCGGCGATTCCATCGGTGCGCAGATCACCGTCGTCGCGGAAAACGTGCCCGTCGGCTGGGGCGATCCCGTCTTCGACCGGCTCGATGCGCAGGTTGCCCACGCGCTGATGAGCATCAACGCCGTCAAGGGCGTCGAGATCGGCGCCGGCTTCGCCAGCATCGTCCAGCGCGGCAGCGAACACGGCGACGAACTGACGCCCGCGGGCTTCCTCAGCAACCACGCCGGCGGCATACTCGGCGGCATCTCGACGGGCCAGGACATCGTCGCCAACCTCGCCGTCAAGCCGACTTCCAGCATCCGCCTGCCGCGCCGCTCGATCGACATCGCCGGAAACCCGGCGACGGTCGAAACCCATGGCCGCCACGATCCCTGCGTCGGCATCCGCGCCACGCCGATTGCCGAGGCCATGCTGGCCCTGGTGCTGATCGATGCCGCGCTGTCTCACCGCGCACAGTGCGGCGACGTGAATTGCCCGACCCCGAAAATCCCGGGGCGCGTGGCCGAATAACAAACAGTTGGAAGGAAGAATCATGCAAGTGGATCATCACGACCTGCACCACGATTTCCCCGAATATCACGAGGACATCCATGCCCTCAAGCTCGGCGACCATCACTTCGCCCGCCTGTTCGACGAGTACCACAGCATGACCTCCGAGGTGGAGAAGCTGGAGGAGAAGGACGTTCCCGTCGACGACTTCACCATGGAAAGCCTGAAGAAGCGGCGCGTCAAGCTCAAGGACGAGCTCTACGCGATGCTGCGCGCTCACAAGCTGGGCCGCAAGGGCTGAGCACCGCAGCGGTGAGGCGCACGGCCGTCCGTCACGGTTCGGCCATGGACAGGCGATGACGATGCACTGGCGGCTGTCCGCCTGGTATTTCTTCTATTTCGCCTACATCGGCGCCTTCGCGCCGTATTTCACGCTCTATCTGCAATCCCTGGGCTTCTCGGCCTGGGACATCGGCCTCCTGATGTCGATGGGGCCGGTGATGCGGTTGGTGGCGCCGACCTTCTGGGGGGCGCTCTCCGACCGCTCCGGGCGCCGGGTTCCCATCGTCCGCCTCTCGGCGGTACTGTCGGCACTCGCCTTCCTCTCGTTTTTCTTCAGCACCGGGTTCTGGGGCGTGCTTGCCGGCATCGGTCTGACGTTCTTCTTCTGGACGGCCTCCCATCCGCTGATCGAGGCGCTGACCTTCAACCACCTGCACGGCCGGGCGGAGGAATACGGCCGCATCCGCCTGTGGGGCTCGGTCGGCTTCGTCGTCGCCGTGCTGTGCGTCGGCGTGGTGCTCGATGCCGCTCCGCTGTCGGCCCTGCTCTGGATCTGCCTGGCCCTGTCGCTCGGCATCGTCGCCTGCACCGCCAGCCTGACCGAAGCGCCGGCGCCGGCGGGCGGCAAGTCGCTGCCTTCCCTGCGGCGGGGCCTGAGGCGCCGCGAGGTGATGGCCCTGATGGCCGCCTGTTTCTTCATGTCGGCGGCGCACGGGCCGTTCTACGTCTTCTTTTCTATCCATCTGGTCGACCACGGCTACGGCAAGGCCGTGGTCGGCGCGCTCTGGTCGCTCGGCGTGATCGCCGAAATCCTCGTCTTCGTGTTCCTGCCGCGCCTGATGCGCCGCCATTCCCTGCGCGGCATCCTGCTCGTCAGCTTCGCGCTGGCCGTGCTGCGCTTCCTGCTGACCGGCTGGCAGGTCGATTCGCTGCCGCTCCTGCTCGCGGCGCAGCTCATGCACGGCGCCACCTTCGGCGCCTATCACGCGGCGGCAGTGACCGCCCTGAACCGCTGGTTTCCGGCGCAGCAGCAGGGCCGCGTCCAGGCCATCTATGGCAGCATCTCCTTCGGCGCCGGCGGCATGCTCGGCAACCTGGTCAGCGGGCCGGCCTGGAGCGCGCTGGGAGCGGAATGGACTTACACCCTGGGAGCGGGATTCGCGGTGGTGGGCTGGCTGCTCGTCTGGCGCGGAATGCCGGCCGATCCGCCCGCCATTCCGGTGCAATAGGCGCCCGGCTGGCGCGGCCAGCTATGCGATAATCCGCTTTTACCCGGTGGAATCTCACTCAAGATGCCGAAGACGCTCTACGACAAGCTTTGGGAGAACCATGTCGTCCATGTTGAAGAGGACGGCACGGCTCTGCTTTATATCGACCGCCATCTCGTGCACGAGGTGACGAGCCCGCAGGCTTTCGAGGGCCTGAAACTCGCCGGCCGCAAGCCGTGGCGCGTATCAAGCATCGTCGCCACGGCCGACCACAACACGCCGACCGACCATTGGGACGAGGGTATCAAGGACCCGATCTCGCGCCTGCAGGTCGAGACGCTCGACGCCAATATCCGCGCCTCCGGCGCCCTGGCCTACTTCCCGTTCAAGGACGCACGGCAGGGCATCGTGCATGTGATCGGGCCGGAGAACGGCGCGACGCTGCCGGGCATGACCGTGGTCTGCGGCGATTCGCACACCTCGACGCACGGCGCCTTCGCCTGCCTGGCGCACGGCATCGGCACCTCGGAGGTCGAGCATGTGCTGGCCACCCAATGCCTGCTGCAGAAGAAATCGAAGACCATGCTGGTCAAGGTCGATGGCGCGCTCGGCAAGGGCGTTTCCGCCAAGGACATCGCGCTGGCGCTGATCGGCCGCATCGGCACCGCCGGCGGCACGGGTTACGCCATCGAGTTCGGCGGCGCGGCGATCCGCGCGCTGTCGATGGAAGGGCGCATGACCCTGTGCAACATGGCCATCGAGGCCGGCGCCCGCGTCGGCTTCGTCGCCGTCGACGACACCACGATCGACTACCTCAAGGGCCGGCCGTTCTCGCCGCAGGGCGACGTCTGGGAGCGCGCCGTCGCCCACTGGCGCACGCTGGTCTCCGATCCGGGAGCGCGTTTCGACGCCACCGTCGAACTCGATGCGCGCAGCATCCAGCCGCAGGTCACCTGGGGCACTTCGCCCGAGATGGTCACCGACATCAAGGGAGCCGTTCCCGCGCCCGAGGACTTCAGCGATCCGGTCAAGCGCGAGGGCGTCGCCCGCGCCCTGCAATACATGGGGCTGACGCCGCGCACGCCGATCGACCGGATCAAGGTGGACAAGGTTTTCATCGGCTCCTGCACCAATTCGCGCATCGAGGACTTGCGCGTCGCCGCCGCGGTCGCCAAGGGGCGGCGCAAGGCCGATTCCGTGCGTCTGGTGCTGGTCGTGCCCGGCTCCGGCCTCGTCAAGCGTCAGGCCGAAGCCGAAGGGCTGGACAAGATATTCATCGCCGCCGGCTTCGAGTGGCGCGAGCCGGGCTGCTCGATGTGCCTGGCCATGAACGCCGACCGGCTGGAGCCGGGCGAGCGCTGCGCCTCGACGTCGAACCGCAATTTCGAAGGGCGCCAGGGCAACGGCGGCCGCACCCACCTGGTCAGCCCGGCGATGGCGGCAACGGCGGCGATCGCCGGCCATTTCGCCGATGTTCGTGAATTGATCTGAAGGAGACCCTCATGAAATCAGCCATCCTCGTTTTCGTTGCCGCTCTGGCGCTGGCCGGCTGCAATACCGTCCAGGGTGTCGGCAAGGACATCGAAAAAGCCGGCGAAGCCATCCAGAAATCGAGCAAGTAGATGCGCGCCTTCACCCAACTCGATGGTCTGGTGGCGCCGCTCGATCGCGCCAACGTCGATACCGACGCCATCATTCCCAAGCAGTTCCTCAAGTCGATCAAGCGCAGCGGCTTCGGTCCGAACGCCTTCGACGAGTGGCGCTACCTCGACCACGGCGAGCCGGGCATGGACAATGCCAAGCGCGCGCCGAACCCCGATTTCGTGCTCAACCAGCCGCGCTACCAAGGCGCCTCGGTGCTGCTGACGCGCGAGAACTTCGGCTGCGGCTCCTCGCGCGAGCATGCGCCGTGGGCGCTCGAAGACTACGGCTTCCGCGCGCTGATCGGCATCAGCTTCGCCGACATCTTTTTCAACAACTGCTTCAAGAACGGCCTGCTGCCGATCCGGCTGCCGGCGGCGGAAGTCGATCAACTGTTCGCGCAGGTGCTGGCGACGCCGGGTTACCGGCTGCGCGTCGATCTCGATGCGCAAACGGTGATCCGTCCCGACGGCAAGGCGCTGCGCTTCGATGTCGATCCCTTCCGCAAGTACTGCCTGCTGAACGGCTTCGACGACATCGGCCTGACCTTGCGCCACGCCGACAAGATCCGCGATTTCGAGGCCAAGCGCCGCATCGAGCAGCCCTGGCTGTTCGCCTAACCACGAGAAATGACCATGAAAATTGCAGTTCTGCCGGGCGACGGAATCGGCCCGGAAATCACCGCCGAAGCCGTCCGCGTGCTGAAGGCGCTCGACCTCAAGTTCGACATGACGGAGGCGCCGGTCGGCGGCGCCGGCTACCGCACGCTGGGCCATCCGCTGCCGGAGAGCACGCTGAAACTGGCCCGTGAGTCGGATGCCATCCTCTTCGGCGCCGTCGGCGACTTCAGCCTCGACACGCTGCCGCGCGAACTGCGCCCCGAGCAGGCCATCCTCGGCCTGCGCAAGGAGCTCAACCTCTTCGCCAACTTCCGTCCGGCCCTGGTCTACCCGGAGCTGGTGCAGGCCTCGTCGCTGAAGCCGGAGGTCGTCGCCGGGCTCGACATCCTCATCATCCGCGAACTGACCGGCGACATCTACTTCGGCAAGCCGCGCGGCATCCACATCCTGCCGAACGGCGAGCGCGAAGGCTTCGACACCATGCGCTACTCCGAGAGCGAGATCCGCCGCGTCGCCCATGTCGGCTTCCAGGCGGCACGCAAGCGCAGCAAGCGGCTGTGTTCGGTCGACAAGGCCAACGTGCTGGACACCATGCAACTCTGGCGCGAGGTGGTGATCGAGGTCGGCAAGGAGTACCCCGACGTCGAGCTCAGCCACCAGTACGTCGACAACGCGGCGATGCAATTGCTCAAGAATCCCAAGCAGTTCGACGTTATCGTCACGGGCAACATGTTCGGCGACATCCTGTCCGACGAGGCCTCGATGCTGACGGGCTCGATCGGCATGCTGCCGTCGGCGTCGCTGAACGAAAAGAATTTCGGCCTCTACGAGCCGATCCACGGTTCGGCGCCGGACATCGCCGGCAGGAACATCGCCAACCCGCTGGCGACGATCCTCTCCGCGGCGATGATGCTGCGTTACAGCTTCAGCCTCGGCGAACCGGCCGGCCGCATCGAAGCCGCGGTGAAGAAAGTGCTGGCCGCCGGCGTGCGTACCGGCGACATCGCCGAACCGGGCATGAAGACGGTCGGCACGAAGGAAATGGGCGACGCGGTGCTCGCGGCGCTGTAACGAAAAACTGTCATTCGAGGGTAGTCAAATGAAGCGAGTTGGTCTGGTTGGTTGGCGCGGCATGGTGGGTTCCGTCCTCATGCAGCGCATGCGCGAGGAAAACGATTTCGCCCTGGTCGAGCCGGTGTTCTTCACCACCTCGAACGTCGGCGGCAAGGGGCCGGCCGAAGGCGGCGGCGCGCCGCTCAAGGACGCGAAGAGCATCGCCGACCTCAAGGCGATGGACATCGTCATCACCTGCCAGGGCGGCGACTACACGAACGAGATTTTCCCGCAGTTGCGCGCAGCGGGCTGGAACGGCCACTGGATCGACGCCGCCTCGTCGCTGCGCATGAAGGACGACGCGGTCATCATCCTCGACCCGGTCAACCTGCACGTCATCAAGGACGCGCTGGCCAAGGGCGGCCGCAACTGGATCGGCGGCAACTGCACGGTATCGCTGATGCTGATGGCGCTCGGCGGCCTCTTCAAGGCCGACCTCGTCGACTGGCTGACCTCGATGACCTACCAGGCCGCCTCCGGCGCCGGCGCGCAGAACATGCGCGAACTGCTGCAACAGATGGGCGAGGCGCACCGCGTCGCCAAGCAGATGCTCGACGACCCGGCCTCGGCGATTCTCGACATCGACCGCGAGGTCGCCGGCACGCTGCGCGACGAATCCTTCCCGACCTCGAACTTCGGCGTGCCCCTCGCCGGTTCGCTGATCCCCTGGATCGACAAGGACCTCGGCAACGGCCAGAGCCGCGAGGAGTGGAAGGGCGGCGCCGAGACCAACAAGATTCTCGGCCTGGCCGCCCGGCCGATTCCCGTCGACGGCCTGTGCGTGCGCATCGGCGCCATGCGCTGCCACTCCCAGGCATTGACCATCAAGCTGAAGAAGGACGTGCCGCTGGCCGAGATCGAAGGCCTGCTCGCCGCCCACAACCCGTGGGCGAAAGTGGTGCCGAACCAGCGCGACGTCACCATGCGCGAACTGACGCCGGCCGCCGTCACCGGCACGCTGACGACGCCGGTCGGCCGCCGGCGCAAGCTCAGCATGGGCCCCGAGTATCTGTCGGCATTCACCGTCGGCGACCAGTTGTTGTGGGGCGCGGCCGAACCGCTGCGCCGCATGTTGCGCGTGCTGCTCGACTAGACATGGCACAGCCATTTCTAGCGTCGCAGGCTGACTTGCGCAGCAAGTCAAGGCCGCAGGCCGGCCGGAGACACTGATCTTTTCGCCACACTGGCCGTTATATGAGGCAAAGGTTGAGCTTGCATCGCTAAGGCCATGATGTTATTTTGAATACTGGATAGATATCCCCTCGGGGAGGCGCTGTGTTGAAAACTGACAAGCAGAAACGATTCAAGACTTCCGTGCTGGCTCTCGCGATGGCTTTCCTGCCATTGGGTGCGCAGGCCGCGGGGCTTGGCAAACTGACGGTGGTGTCGGCACTGGGCCAGCCCCTGCGCGCGGAGATCGACCTCACGGCGAGCCGCGAGGAATATTCCTCCTTGTCGGCGCGTCTGGCGTCGGCCGATGCGTTCAAGAACGCGGGGATCGAATATTCGCCGATACTCTCGGGCATTCGCTTCACGCTCGACAAACGGCCAAACGGCCAGCCGTACCTGCAAGTCGCCTCCGACCGGCCGCTCAACGAGCCCTTCGTCGACATGCTGGTCGAGGTGAACTGGGCGTCGGGCCGGCTGGTTCGCGAATACACCTTCCTCCTCGATCCGCCCGATGTGTTCAAGAAGCCGGCGATGCCTGCGCCGGCACCGGTGGCGGCGCCCGTCGCGGCGCCCGCAGCCCCGCTTCCCGTCGCTCCGGTCAAGGCTGTCGAAGCCGCGGCCATCGCTCCCCGGCCGGTGGAGCCGCGCGCCGCGGCGCCGGTCGAAGACAAGCCGTTGAAGAAGTCGACCGTCGAAGAACTCAAACCGGTCAGGAAAGCGGCGGAGAAACCCGCTGAAAAACCTGCCGAGAAGGCCGTCGAGAAATCCGCCGAAGACGGTGCCACGCGCCAGGTCAGGAAGGGCGACACGCTGTCCAAGATCGCCAGCGAAGTGAAGCCCGAAGGCGTGAACCTCGACCAGATGCTGGTCGCCTTGTTCCGCAGCAACAAGGATGCTTTCGACGCCGGCAACATGAACCGTCTGCGCGCCGGCAAGATACTCGCCATTCCGGACAAGGAAACGGTGATCGCCCTCGACCAGCCGGAGGCGCGCAAAATCGTGGTCGCCCAGGCGGCCGATTTCAATGCCTACCGCAAGAAGCTCGCCGCGGTGGCCGCCGCCGAACCGGCGAAAGAGGAAGCACCCAAGCAGGTAGCGAGCGGCAAGATCACCCCCCGCGTCGAAGACAAGGTTCCCGCGCCGGCTGCCGGCAAGGACAAGCTCGAAGTCTCCCGCACCGAGGCGGGCAAGGGCGGCAAGCCCGGGGCGCGCGAACGCATCGCCGCCGTCGAGGAAGACCTCGTCGCGCGCGACAAGGCGCTCAAGGATGCCAACAGCCGTATTGCATCCCTGGAGAAGAACCTCAGCGACCTCAAGAAGCTCGCCGAGATGAAGAGCGCCGCCGGCGCCAAACTCCAGGACCAGGCCAAGCCGGCGCCGAAGCCCGAACCGGCTCCGGCCGTCAAGCCGATACCCGCAAAGCCGGTGGAAGCGCCGAAGCCGGCGGAAGCCGAGAAACCCGCGGAACCGCCAAAGGCCGACGTCGCGGCCAAGCCTGACGAAGCTGCGCCGCCGGCACCCAAGCCGGCTGCCAAGAAACCGGCCATGCCGCCTCCGCCCCCTCCGCCGCCTCCCAGTTTCATCGAGGAGAGTCCCGAGATCGTCTTCGGCGGCGGCGGTATCCTCGCCCTCCTGCTCGGCTATCTGGGGTATGGCGCCTGGCGCCGGAAACGTCAGGCGGCCGCAGAGCCGGGCGACAGCGTGATGGGCAGCGAACTGGCGGAGACTTCCGTCTTTGGCGCCACCGGCGGGCAGAGCGTCGATACCGGCGCAGCCCTGCCGACCGATTTCAGCCAGGAAAGCGTGGCGGGCGCGGCGGGCGATGAGGGTGTAGACCCCGTGGCCGAAGCCGACGTCTACATGGCCTACGGCCGCGACAATCAGGCCGAGGAGATACTGCTCGAAGCGCTGAAAACCGATCCGACGCGCTCCGCGATCCACCTCAAGCTGCTGGAGATTTACGCCGCCCGCAAGAGCGTCCAGCCGTTCGAGACCGTGGCGCGCGACCTGCATGGCCTGACTGCCGGCAGCGGCGCCGACTGGGACAAGGCGGCAACGCTCGGACGTTCCATTGATCCCGCGAATTCGCTCTACGGCGGCGCTGCGGCGCCGGCCGCCGGCCCCGACATGGCGGCGGAAACGGTCATCATGCAGGCCGTCGCCGCCGAGCCGACGGGCGAGGAAACCCAGGTCATGCCGGGTGCCCTGTCGCAGATGGCCGCCACCGCCGAAGCCGAGGCCGAGGCGCCCGTCGAGGCCGCTGCGGCTGCACAGGAGGATGTTGTCGAGTCTCTCGATTTCGACCTCGATCTGGGAGCGGAACCCGCTCCCGTGGCCGCTCCGGTGGTCGCCGCGGCCGAGCCGGCGGCAGACGATGTGATGAGCCTCGATTTCGATCTCGACCTCGGTGCTCCGGTTGCCGAAGTGGCTGCTGAGCCGGTTGCCGAAGCCGAAGCCTCGGGCATGGATTTCGATCTCGGCCTGGGCGTCGAAGCGCCGGCGGTCGAGGCACCGGCAGTCGAATTGCCGGCCGAGCCGGAACCCGCAGTCGAAGCGCCGGGCATGGACTTCGACCTCGACCTGGGTGCCGCGGAAGAAGCTGTCGAGGCACCGGCAATCGAAGCGCCGGCTGTCGAAGCCGAGCTTGTCGAACCTCCGGTTATCGAAGTACCCGCGGTCGAGTTCGAGGCTCCGGTTGAAGTTCCGGCCGTCGAAGCCGAAGCGCCGGGCGTAGACTTCGATCTCGAATTGCCGGCGATTGCCGAGGCGGCTGCCGAGCCGCCCGCGGTCGTTGCCGAGGCTCCCGCGGCGGATGCCGAAGGCGGCGGATCGGGCCTCGATTTCGATTTCAATCTGGGCGAAGCCGAAGCTCCGGTCCTCCCCGAGGCGGCGCCCGCCGAGTTGGCGATGCCCGAACTCGATCTTTCGGCGATCAGCCTCGAACTGGACGAAACTCCGCAACCGGCCGCTGCGCCGGCAGAGGCAGAGGTTGCTCCGACCGCGGTCGTCGTCGAGGACAACCCCGAGGTTGCGACCAAGCTCGAACTGGCCCAGGCCTACGAGGAAATGGGCGACAAGGAAGGCGCGCGCGAATTGCTGAACGAAGTCCTCAACGAGGGCAGTCCGTCGCAGCAGGAAGCGGCGCGCAACAAGCTGGCCCAGTTGGGCTGAGTGTTCCTGAGCGCGGTGCCGGTCACGGCACCGCGGCCCGCTCCCCTTGATGTTCCATCCGGCAACCCTCCTGTTCGTCTGGACGGGGTTCGTGCTGGCGCTGCCGCTCCTGCCGTCCCTCGTCCTCGCCACGCTGCTGGTCCCGGCGCTCGTTCCCGCTTTTCTCTTCGCACCGGTCCGCACACGGGCCATGCTGCGCCGCGCGCGCTGGCTGCTGCTGTCGATCGCCGTGCTGTTCGCCTTCGCGACGCCGGGTCTCGCCGTTCCGGGCTGGCCCGGGCAGGCCGGCATGACCCAGGACGGCCTGCTGCTCGCCGCCGAACATCTCGCGCGCCTGGTCGTGCTGCTGGCGACGCTGGCCCTGCTGCACGAGCGGCTCGGCACGGCGGGCTTCGTCAGCGGGCTCTACTGGCTGCTCGGACCCCTTTCCGCTTGGGAAGGCTGGCGCGAGCGCATCGTCGTCCGCCTGATGCTGGTGGTCGAATTCGTCGAGAGCGACCAGGTCGGCGGCGGCTGGCGCCAATGGCTGGGGGAGGCCGACATCGGGCCGCGTAGTCTCGCGCTGGCGATCCGCCAGCCGCGCTGGTCCGACTGGTGCGTCATGCTGGCGGCTGCGGCGGGCGTGGGAGCCCTGGCATGGTGAGGATCGCGCTCGGCGTCGAATACGACGGCTCCGGCTTCGCCGGCTGGCAATCGCAGTCCCACGGCAACACCGTACAGGATGCGCTCGAAAAGGCGCTGACGGCGATCGCGGACCACCCGCTGCGCGTCGTCTGCGCCGGCCGCACCGATGCCGGCGTGCATGCGCTCGGGCAGGTCGTGCATTTCGACACCACGGCCGACCGGCCGGACAGCGCCTGGGTGCGCGGCGTCAATGCGCATCTGCCGCCGCAGGTGGCGGTGGGCTGGGCGCGGCCGGTGGCGGCTGAGTTCCATGCCCGCTTTTCCGCCCGCTCGCGCACTTATCGCTACCTGCTGCTGAACCGGCCGGTGCGCCCGGCGCTGCTGGCCGGCCGCTGCGGCTGGTTCCACCGCCCGCTCGACGTCGCGGCGATGCGCGCGGCGGCCGCCTGCCTGGTCGGCGAACACGACTTCACCGCTTTCCGCGCCGCCGAGTGCCAGGCGAAATCGCCGGTCAAGCAGCTTTACCGGGCCGACATCGCGACCGAAGGCGAGTTCGTGCTGTTCGAATTCCACGCCAACGCCTTTCTGCACCACATGATCCGCAATCTCGTCGGCAGCCTGGTCTATATCGGCAAGGGCAAGCATCCGCCGCAATGGCTGGCCGAACTGCTGGCCGGGCGCGACCGAAGCCGCGCCGCGCCGACCTTCGACGCCGCCGGCCTCTACTTCGCCGGCGTCGAATACGATCCCTGCTGGCAACTGCCGGGTGGGAGCCCGGGTTTTGGTCATACAATTCTGCCTTCCAGTCTCATCCGTCCGTGACATGAGCCGAACCCGCATCAAGATCTGCGGCATCACCCGCGCGGAAGACCTGCAGGCCGTGCTGGCCGCCGGGGCCGACGCCGTCGGCTTCGTCTTCTACCCGCCGAGTCCGCGCTACGTCGCTCCGGCGCTGGCGGCGGCGCTGGCCCGCGCCGTGCCGCCCTTCGTCACGCGCGTCGGCCTGTTCGTCAATGCCACGGCGCAGGAGGTGCGCGACACCCTCGCCGCGGTGCCGCTCGATCTGTTGCAGTTCCACGGCGACGAGACGGCCGCGGATTGCGAACAGTTCGACCGGCCCTACCTCAAGGCGGCGCGGGTGAGGCCCGGACTCGATCTGGTAGAATTCGCCCACCGCTACCCCACGGCGCAAGCCTTGCTGCTCGACGCGTATGTCGAGGGCTACGGGGGAGGGGGGCAAAGCTTCGACTGGTCGCTGATTCCGCGGGCTTTGCCGTTGCCTATGGTGCTATCCGGCGGTCTTCATGCCGGTAACGTGCGCGAAGCTGTCGTCAATCTGCGGCCATGGGCCGTCGATGTCAGCAGCGGAGTCGAACTCGCCAAGGGTATCAAGGATGCCGAGAAAATAACCGCCTTCGTGGCCGCCGTGAAAAATGCAGACTCCTGACGTTCCTTACAATTTGCCGGATGATCGTGGTCACTTCGGCAAGTTTGGCGGCATTTTCGTCGCCGAAACCTTGATTCCGGCGCTCGAAGAACTGCGCCTCGCCTACGAAGCGGCCAAGGCCGACCTGGCCTTCCGCGCCGAATTCGAGTACGAACTCAAGCACTACGTCGGCCGTCCGAGCCCGATCTACCACGCCAAGCGCTGGTCGGGGCTGCTCGGCGGCGCACAGATCTATCTCAAGCGCGAAGACCTCAACCACACCGGCGCCCACAAGGTGAACAACTGCATCGGCCAGGCCCTGCTGGCCCGGCGCATGGGCAAGCCGCGCGTCATCGCCGAAACCGGTGCCGGTCAGCACGGCGTCGCCACCGCCACGGTGGCCGCCCGCTACGGCATGGAATGCGTGGTTTACATGGGCAGCGAGGACATCCGTCGCCAGGCCGCCAACGTCTATCGCATGAAGCTTCTCGGCGCCACGGTCGTGCCGGTCGAATCCGGCTCCAAGACGCTGAAGGATGCGCTGAACGAAGCCATGCGCGACTGGGTCACCAACGTCGCCAACACCTTCTACATCATCGGCACCGTCGCCGGCCCGCATCCTTACCCGATGATGGTGCGCGACTTCCAGTCGGTGATCGGCGCCGAATGCCTGACGCAGATGCCCGAACTCGCCGGACGCCAGCCGGACGCGGTGATCGCCTGCGTCGGCGGCGGTTCCAACGCCATGGGCATCTTCTATGACTACATTCCCGAAGCCGGCGTCAAGCTGATCGGCGTCGAAGCGGCGGGGCTCGGCATGGACAGCGGCAAGCACGCCGCCTCGCTCACCGCCGGCACGCCCGGCGTGCTCCACGGCAACCGCACTTATCTTTTGCAGGACAAGAACGGCCAGATCATCGAGACGCACTCGGTTTCGGCCGGCCTCGACTACCCCGGCGTCGGCCCGGAGCACGCCTGGCTCAAGGATTCCGGCCGCGCCGAGTACGTCACCATCACCGACGACGAAGCGCTCCAGGCCTTCCACGACCTCTGCCATTTCGAGGGCATCATCCCGGCGTTGGAATCGAGCCATGCCATCGCCTAT
>CAZWFC010000079.1:0-13929 GCA_964632965.1 uncultured Rhodocyclaceae bacterium | reverse complement strand
CGTCGATGATGCCGATCTTGCCGGCGATCTGCTTCATGGCCTCGACGGTTTCCTTCACCGCCGCGCCGCCGTCGGTGGCTTCGACCGAGGACTTGGTCGCCATGTTGTCGGTGACCTTGGCGTTCTCGGTGTTCTGGGTGATCGAGGCGGTCATCTGTTCGATGGAAGCGGTGGTCTCCTCGACGGAGGCGGCTTGTTCTGAGGAGGACTGCGACAGCGACTGCGCCGTTTGCGACACCTGGCCGGCGGCGTTGTTCAGCGCTTCGCCGGCGGTCGTGACCTCGCTGATGATGTGCGAGAGCTTGCCGACCATGTTGCTCATGGAGGCCAGCAGCAGACCGGTCTCGTCCTTGGAATCGACGTCGATCTTCACCGTCAGGTTGCCCTGCGCCAGTTCGTCGGCGACGCCGACCGCGACGCCCAGCGGCTTGGTGATGCTGCGCGTGACCCAGAAGCCGATGGCGATGCCGAGCAGGGTGGCGACGATGGACAGGATGAGCATCAGGTTGCGCGCGGCCTCGAAGGTTGCCTGCGCCTCCTTGCCGGACTCCACCATCAGGTCTGATTGAAAGGTGATCAAGTCGTTGATCGCCTTGAAATAGTCGGCCTGGATCTTGCGGATCTGCGACAGCATCAGGTCGACGGCCTCGTCCTTCTTGCCGGCCTTGGTGAGTTCGATGAACTTGTCCTGCAGTGGCACGTAAGCCGCACGGATTTCCTTGAGCTTCGCCAGCTTCTCCTTGCCTTTCTCGGAGTGGATCGTGGCCTCCAGCTTTTCCAGGCGCTCGCCGATGATCTTGCGTTGCGCCGGGATGTCGTCGAGTTCCTTCTGGACTTTTTCGGCCGTGTTCTCCAGTAGCGCATTGCGCATGCGGCGGGCGATGACGTTGAGGGAATCGACCATGTCGTTGGCCTGCACCGTCTTGGGGAATTTATCGTTGACGATGTCGTTGAGATCGGTATTGATCGCGCTCATGCGGGTAACGCCGATGAAGGCGATGACGACCAGCAGGAGGATGACGATGGCGAAACCGGCGCCGAGCCGGACACCGATTTTGAGATTCTTGAACATGAGTACTTTCTCCTAGGAAATGCTGGTCAATGACGCGCGCCGCTGATGGCGAGCGTACGTTCTTCCGCGCTGGCCGTGAGTTGCGCCAGTGCCTGCACATCGAGAATCAGGGCGACGTCGCCGCTGCCCAGAATGGTGGAACCGGCGATGCCGCGCAGGTGGCGGAACAGTCCGCCCAGCGGCTTGATGACGGTCTGGAACTCGCCATGCAGCACATCGACGACGATGCCGGCCTTCTGGCCGCCGGACTTGACGACAACGACATTTTCACGCGCCGGCAGCTCGCCCGGCACTTCGAACAGTTCGCGCAGGCGCACGAAAGGCAGCACCTCGCCGCGCAGGTTGAGGTAGTTGCGGTCGACGGTGGCCTGCTGCAATTCCATGCATTCGACGACCATCTCCAGCGGGATGACATAGGCGGACTTCTCCACGCCGACCAGGAAGCCGTCGATGATCGCCAGCGTCAGCGGCAGGCGGATGATGAAGCGCGAGCCGACGCCTTCCTCCGAATGCACTTCCACCGTGCCGCGCAGGGCGCGGATGTTGCTGCGCACGACGTCCATGCCGACGCCGCGGCCGGAAAGGTTGGTGACCTTGTCGGCGGTGGAGAAGCCCGGCTCGAAGATCAGGTTGGCGATTTCCTGATCGGTCAGCTGCTGGGTGGCGGAGATGATGCCCTTCTCGATGGCCTTGTTGCGGATCTTCTCCTTGGGCAGGCCGCCGCCGTCGTCGGTGACCTCGATGACGATGCTGCCGGAATCGTGGAAGGCGTTCAGGCCGACATGGCCGGTGACCGGCTTGCCGCGTGCGGCGCGCACTTCCGCCGATTCGATGCCGTGATCCATGGCGTTGCGCACGAGGTGCATCAGCGGGTCGCCGATTTTTTCGACCACGGTCTTGTCGAGTTCGGTTTCGGCGCCCTTGATCGAGAGTTCGAGTTCCTTGCCGATTTCCTTGGAGGTGTCGCGCACCACGCGGTGGAAGCGGTTGAAGGTGTCGCCGATCTGCACCATGCGCAGTTGCAGCGCGGAGTCGCGGATGTTTTCGACCAGGCGCGAGAGCACCGAGGTGGCTTCGACCAGCGTGCCCTGCTTGCTTTTCTGCGCCAGCAGGTTGGCCGAGGCGCCGGCGATGACGAGTTCGCCGACGAGGTCGATCAGGTGGTCGAGCTTGTCGGCCTGGACGCGGATCAGGCGCGCTTCGGCGGCCTTCTTTTCGCCGACCTGTTTTTGCTTGACGGCGGCGGCCTCGACGATTTCCGGCTGCACCATCTTCTGTTCGACGAGGATTTCGCCGAGTTGCGGGGCGGCCGTTTCGGTGCCGACGACGGCCTTCGCCGCCTGCTGCTGCTTGACGAGGCCCTCGTCGAGTTCCTCCTGCGTCAGGGCGCCGCTCTTGACGAGAATTTCGCCCAGCCGCATCAATTCCTCGGGCAGGGTTTCGATCAGCCGCATGTAGTCGCCGACCTTGCTGTGCGGCGGCAGGATGTGCAGGTCGCACTCGTCGCGGCAGAAGTCGAAGACGGCCTCGATCTTGTCCTTGGTGGCATGGCTGCGGAAGTTGATTTCGAAGCCGAGATAGCAGGACTCGGGGTCCATCTGCTCCTCGTCGGGCATCGCGTCCGTGAGCGTGGTGATGTGCGCGATTTCGCCCAGCGACAGCAGGTAGCGCAGGAAGGCCAGCGGGTCCATGCCGTTCCTGAGCACGTCCTGGCCGAAACGGATCGAAATGTGCCAGCAGTCGGTGGTGGCGGCATCGGCGCCGCCGTGGCGTTCGACCTCGCCGTCCTGCTCGTTGGGCAGGCCGCCGCTTCCCGTGTTGGCGGGCGGCGTGCCGCCGGCATAGGCGCGCAACTGTTCGGCGATGGCTTCGCCGGATGCCAGCAGGGCGGCGTCGGGTTCGGCCTGGCCTTCCTCGACCTGGGTCAGGAGGATGCCGATGTGGTCGCAGCCCTTGAGCAGGGCCGAGATCATGTCGCCGGACACCTGGATTTCGTTGTTGCGCAGGCGGTCGAGGACGTTTTCGAGGACGTGGGTGAATTTCTCCACCGAGACGACTTCGACGACGCCCGACGCGCCCTTGATGGTGTGGGCGGCGCGAAACACGCTGTTGATGGTTTCCGGATCGCGGTCGCCCTGTTCGAGCTGCATCAGCCCGGCTTCCATCGCGTCGAGTTGCTCGCGGGCCTCGATCACGAATACGCCAAATATCTCGTCCATGCGGATGCTCCGGTTACTGCCGCTCGGCGGCCGGGATCACGAGGGGATCGCCGAAGAAAGCGGTCATGTTGTAGAACTCGATGACTTCGCGCACCGCCGCGCTGTGGCCGACGATGCGCATGGTGCGGCCGAGCTTCTGGGCTTCGCGCTTGGCCAGCACCAGCAACTGGAAGCCGGCTGTGTCCATTTCGCCGACTTGCGAGAGATCGAGTTCCAGGGTGTTGAGGGAATGCACGGCGTCGAGCAGCTGGCGCTTGGCGTCGATGGCGTTGTAGATGGTCAGGTCGGCTTCCAGCGTCAGGCGTCCGACTTCGGAACCGGGATCGTTCTCGCTCATTGGCTTCTCCCGTCAAGTGAAACTGCGGAAATCAGAATAATTCGACTTTCGGGCCGCCGCCGGACTTGCCGGCCGCCGGGCCGCTGCCGCCCATCGCGTTGTGGTGGGTATCGCGTTGCGAGTCCATCACATACTTGCTGTAGATCTCATCCAGGTGGGAAGAGAGCGGCTGGATGTGGAAATCCGGGTCCTCGAACTGTTCCAGGCGCGAGGACAGGAGCTGCGAATGCTGGTCGAGGCGGTTGAGGGCGTCGATGACCTGCTCGATCTGCTGGCGCGTGACATCCTGGAACTGGACGCTGGCGAGCGCATTCATGAACATGCTGGCCAGCTTGCCGCTGCTGTTGGCGACGGTGGACATGACCTCGGCCTCGTGGCGCGTGACTTCCTGGTAGCTCTGGCCGAGTTCTTCCAACTGATGGGCGAAGCTTTGCAGGGCGGTGCGTTCGGCTTCGATGCTTTCGGTCTGCAACTTGTCCTTGAACTGGGTCTCGATGGAGACGGCGACCTGCTGTATGCCCTGGTTGATCTGCGTGACGGCCTGGTCGGTGGCGGCGGAGAGCTTGCGCACTTCGTCGGCGACGACGGCAAAGCCACGGCCGGCTTCGCCGGCACGGGCGGCCTCGATGGCCGCATTCAGGGCCAGCAGGTTGGTCTGGCTCGAAATGCTCTTGATCAGCTGCACCAGCGAACCGAGCGATTTGGCTTCGGTCACCACCTGGGCGACGCGTGCCTGGTCTTCCTGCACCGCCGACATGCGCTGGTGGATGTAGGCGTCGATGGTCTTGAGCAGGTCGCGGTTCTTCTCGATGCGGAGCTCGGATGCGGCGACCATTTCGGACGACTCGGTCGCGCTGGTGCTGACGAAGGAGCTCAGGTAGGTGACGACTTCGTCGATGGTCTGGAGCTGGGACGAAATGTCGAAGGCGGCCTTCTCTGTCTCGTTGACGACGGTTTCAAGTTGCTTGCGCACGACGTTGTTGTAGCCGGGCACCTGCTTGAGTTCGCCGGCGACCAGTTCAGCCGCCTGGATGTAGGTGGTGGCACGCTTGCTGTCCGCTTCCTCGCGGCGCGAGAGGCCGAGCATGCTGTCCTTGAAGAAGGCGAACGACACGAGCCGCTGTCCGATGTAGGCGGCCGCGATGATGAGCACGGTGCCGACCGCATCGCCCATCGGCGCCGACAGCGGCAGCATCGGCAGGAAGGTCTGGTGGAAATACTCGTTGAAGAAATAGACCGTCGTGCCGGCGGCGAAGCCGACTATCAGGAAAACGAGGCTTGCACGCCGGGCCAGCTGGGCGAAATCCATGGAATGTCTTACCGGACGACGAGCTTGATGGTATTGAGCAGTTCGTCCGCCGTGGCCGGTTTGACCAGCCAGCCCGAGGCGCCGGCCGCCTTGGCTTCGGCGCGCTTCGACTGCTGCGATTCCGTGGTGAGGAAGAGGATGGGCATGAACTTGTAGTTCGGCAGCTTGCGCACTTCCTTGATGAACTCGATGCCGTTCATGCCGGGCATGTTCAGGTCGGTGATGAGGAGATCGACCTTGACCCCGCCTTTGAATTTGTTGAGGCCTTCGTTGGCGTTGTTGGCCTTCTCGACCGCGTAGCCGGCCTTGGTCAGGATGTTGGAGATGGACAGAAGAATCGTCGCCGAATCGTCCACCAGCATAATTGTTTTACTCATGAGCGCCCGCTCTCCCTAAGGGTTCTTGTCAAGGACGTGAATGCATCGCGGTCGTGGATGCCGGACACGGCGGTCGTTACTGACTGACGACGCATATGGACAATGTTAGCAGAATTCCATGCAGGATAATTGCGCCACATCAATGGCTGGGACATTGCAGTGGTTGGCAGAATGCCCGGTCATGGACCGGCGGAAGGAGGGGCTTCGGGGGCTGTGTACCGTGTATCGCCGGGCAGTCTCGACAGGCAAACAACGCCTTGTCTTGGGTGGTATATATGTTGTCGTATTGATTTATATATCGAAATAATAGTATCCGATCATAGATATTTCGTAAGAGATGGGTTTTATTTCTAACTTATTGTTTACTTGTTGTTATTTGTTGTTATTCCGTGTCGGCATGGATTTTGCGCTTGCTTCTCCAATCGGGTCACGAGGCGACCCGGCAACTGGAGGGGGAGAGACATGGGACACATGAACGAAATCTTTGATCTGGGGCGCAAGACCCTCGACGATGTCGAGCGACGTCTGGACATGTCGCGTCGCGACTTCCTGCAGTTCTGCGCCACGCTGGCGGCGACGATGGGCTTGCCCGCCGGTGCCGAAGCGGCGGTGGCCAAGGCGGTCGAAGCCGCCAAGCGGCCGTCGGTGATTTGGCTGCACTTCCAGGAATGCACGGGCTGCTCCGAATCCTTGCTGCGCGCCGAGCATCCGACGCTGGAGAAGCTGATTCTCGATGTGATTTCCCTCGACTACCACGAGACGCTGATGGTCGCGGCCGGTCACCAGGCCGAGGCGGCGCGCAAGAGCGCCATGAAGGCCAACAAGGGCAAGTACATTCTGGTCGTCGAAGGCGCCATCCCCACCAAGCAGAACGGCATCTACTGCAAGATCGGCGGTCATACCGCCATCGACCTCGTCAAAGAATGTGCGGCCGACGCGGCGGCAGTGATCGCCATCGGTTCCTGCGCCTCCTGGGGCGGCATGCCCTCGACGATTCCCTCGAACGGGGCTGATTCGAGCCCGACCGGCTCCGCGGGTGTCGCCGAGGTGCTCGGCAAGCCGGTCGTCACGATCCCCGGCTGCCCGCCCAATCCCTACAACTTCCTCGCCACGGTGGTGCATTTCCTGACCTTCGGCAAGCTGCCCGAGGTCGATCAACTCGGCCGGCCGAAGTTCGCCTACGGCCGCCTGATCCACGAAAACTGCGAGCGCCGCGCCCACTTCGACGCCGGCCGTTTCGCCATGGAGTTCGGCGACGACGGCCACCGCAAGGGCTACTGCCTCTACAAGCTGGGCTGCAAGGGACCCGAGACCTACGCCAACTGTTCGACCATCGGTTTCGGCGATGCCGGCGAGAACAACTGGCCGGTCGGCTGCGGCCATCCCTGCATCGGCTGTTCGGAAAAAGGCGTCGGTTTCCAGAAGCCGATCCACCAGGTCGCCAAGATGCTCAACGTGACGCCGCCGCTGCAATATCCGCGCATCGTCGAGGAGCAGGGCAAGGCGGCCTCGTTCGCTTCCGCCGCGGCGGTCGCCGCCGTGGCCGGCGCCGCGGCGGCCGGCGCGGTGATGGTGACGCGCAACCTCGGTTTGAGTCACGCCGCCGAGGAAGCCGAGCGCGCCAAGGCATCTTCCGCCAAGCCCGAGCAGGACAAGACGGGAGCCTGACCATGAGTACCCGTCGCGATTTCCTCAAGGGAGTCCTGGCCGGAGGCACGGCGCTGGCGGCAACTGCCGCCACGACGCCGGTCGAGGCGCGGGAAACCAAACAGCGGCCGCCCGAGGGGCTCGGCCTGCTCTACGACGCCACGCTGTGCGTGGGCTGCAAGGCCTGCGTCGCCGCCTGCAAGGAGGCCAACAAGAATCCGGCCGAATTTTCCACGGTCGATCACCTGTGGGACACGCCGCTCGACACCTCGGGCTACACCTTCAACATCATCAAGATGTACCGCAACGGCACGATGGAAGTGAAGGACCAGGAGAAGGACGGCTACTCGTTCATGAAGATCTCCTGCATGCATTGCGCCGATCCGTCCTGCGTCTCGGCCTGCCCGGTATCGGCGATGACCAAGGACCCGGTCACCGGCGTGGTCGGCTACGACGCCGACGCCTGCATCGGCTGCCGCTACTGCGTCGCCGCCTGTCCCTTCGGCATCCCGAAATACCAGTACGACTCGTCCACCGGCAAGATCGGCAAGTGCGAACTGTGCCGCCACCGCTACAAGGACGGCCACTACTCGGCCTGCGCCGAGGTCTGCCCGACCGGCGCCACGCTGTTCGGCAAAACTTCCGACCTGCTGGCCGAAGCCAAGCGCCGCCAGGCGCTCAAGCCCGGCTCGCTGACGAAGATCCCGCGCGGCAAGCTCGGCGGTCCCGACCAGAGTTACGAAGGCGTGGTCGGCAAGTACCTGCCGCATGTCTATGGCGAGAAGGAGTACGGCGGCACCCAGGTGCTCAAGCTCTCCGGCGTCAGCTTCCAGAAGGTCGGTCTGCCCGATCTGCCGGAGAACGCCGCCGCCGCGCTGTCCGAGACCATCCAGCACACGCTCTACGGCAACCTGATCATGCCGTTCGCGGTGCTCGGGGCGATGGCCTACGTGGCCAAGCGCAACGTCAAGCCCGACGCTGCGTCCACCGACCAGGAGGAGGGTTGATCATGGCGAATCATCATCAACATGCGGCTCCCGCTCCGGTCGGCGGCAATCTGGTCAACGCCACCACCCTGATCTGCGGCGTGCTCGTCGCCATCATGCTGGCGATCCTGGTCGTGCGCTTCGTCTTCGGCCTGGGGGCAGTGACCAACCTCAACGACGGCTATCCGTGGGGCATCTGGGTGGTCGTCGACGTCGTCATCGGCTCGGCCTTCGCCTGCGGCGGCTTCTCGGTGGCGATGCTGGTCTATATTTTCAATCGCGGCGAATACCACCCGCTGGTGCGGCCGGCCCTGCTGGCCAGCCTGTTCGGCTACACGCTGGCGGGCGTCGGGGTGATCTTCGACCTCGGGCGCTGGTGGAACTTCTGGCACATCTTCACGCCGGGCTACGCCAATCCGAGTTCGGTGATGTTCGAGGTGGCCGTCTGCATCTCGCTCTACATCGTCGTGATGTGGCTGGAGTTCTCGCCGGCCTTCTTCGAGCAGCTCGGCATGACGGACGCCAAGCGCAAGGTGTCGAAGGTGCTGTTCGCCCTCGTCGCGCTCGGGACGGTGCTGCCGATGATGCACCAGTCCTCGCTCGGCACCCTGCTGGTGGTGATGGGCGTGCAGATCCATCCGCTGTGGCAGACGCCGCTGGAGCCGCTGCTCTATCTGCTGACCGCCGTCACGATGGGCTATGCCGTGGTGCTGTTCGAGTCCTGCCTGGCCTCGGCCGCCTACCGTCGCAAGATCGAGATGCACATGCTGACGCCGCTGGCCAAGATCATGCTCGGCTTCCTCGCCGTCTATCTCGTCGTGCGTCTCGGCGACGTCGTGGTGCGCGGCGCCTTGCCGCGGGCCTTCGGCGTGTCGCTCGAAGCGCTGATGTTCTGGCTCGAAACGGCCTGCTTCGTCGCACCGCTGGTCCTGATCGGTTCCGCAGCCAACCGGCGCAATCCGGCGAAGCTGTTCCTCGCCGGCGTCCTGCTGATGCTGGGCGGAGCGCTGCTGCGCATCAACGGCTTCCTGATCGGCTACGAAACCGGCGACGGCTTCAGCTACTTCCCGGCCCTGCCCGAACTGATGGTTACCCTCGGCCTCTTCGCCGTCGAGGTCATCGGCTACATCGTTATCACCCGCCGCTTCCCGGTCCTGCCGCGTGAAGCTGCCACCCACTGAAGGATGGAGACAGAAAAATGACTCGCGTAACCATTGATCCGATTACCCGTATCGAAGGCCATTTGCGCATCGACGTCGACGTAGACGGCGGCAGGGTGAAGAAGGCCTGGTCCTCCGGCCAAATGTGGCGTGGCGTGGAACTGATCCTGCTCGGCCGCGATCCGCGCGACGCCTGGGCGATCACCCAGCGCATTTGCGGCGTGTGCACCACCGTGCATGCGGTCACTTCGGTGCGGGCGGTGGAAAACGCCCTGCAGATGGAAGTGCCGCTCAACGCCCAGTACATCCGCAACATGATCATCCTGGCGCATTCGATCCACGACTTCATCGTTCATTTCTACCACCTGTCGGCGCTCGACTGGGTCGACGTCACGTCGGCGCTGAAGGCCGATCCGGACAAGGCGGCGGCGCTGGGCGAAAGCCTCTCGTCGTGGAACCTCAACAACAAGCACGTGATGCGCAAGACGCACGAGCGCCTCAAGAACTTCGTGAACGGCGGCCAGCTCGGCATCTTCGCCAACGGCTACTGGGGTCATCCGGCGATGAAGCTGTCGCCCGAGGTCAACCTCATGGCGGTCGCCCACTACCTGCAGGCGCTGGAAGTGCAGCGCCATGCCAACAAGATCGTCTCCATCCTCGGCTCGAAGTCGCCGCACATCCAGAACGTGGCCGTCGGCGGCGTGTCCAATCCGCTCGCCACCGATTCGCAGGCGGTGCTGACGGTCGAGCGCCTGATGGCGGTCAAGGAGCACATCGACGCGCTCGACGACTTCATCAAGAACGTGTACATGGTCGACGTCGCCGCGGTCGGCGCCTTCTACGCCGATTGGACCAAGGTCGGCGCCGGTGTCACCAACTACCTGTCCCTGCCGGACATTCCGCTCGATACGAAGGGTACGAAGTTCGCTTTCCCCGGCGGCTACATCGAGAACAAGGATCTCGCTTCCTACAAGCCGATCAAGACCTTCAACGACGAGTACTGGACCAAGGGCGTCGAAGAAGCCGTCAAGCATTCCTGGTACGACTACGACAAGAAGGGCCCGCTGCATCCCTACAAGGGCGAGACCAAGCCGAACTACACCGACTTCCAGGAGAACGGCAAGTACTCCTGGCTCAAGTCGCCGACCTTCTACGGCAAGGTGGCCCAGGTCGGCCCGCTGTCGCGCGTGCTCAACATGCTCGCCGCCGGCTACGAGCCGGCCAAGAAGTACGCCACCGGCACGCTCGACCTGGTGTCCACGCTGGCCCACACCAAGGTCGGCCTCGACGCCATGCATTCGACCATCGGCCGCCACGCCGCGCGCATGATCTCCTGCGCCATCAACGTCGACCTGCTCGGCGAGCAGTGGAACCTGCTGCTCGGCAACATGGCCAAGGGCGACATGAAGACCTTCAACAAGCCGGTCTTCCCGAAGGGCGAGCAGATGGGCGTCGGCTTCCACGAGGCGCCGCGCGGCGCGCTGTCGCACTGGGTCGTCATCGACAACGGCAAGATCAAGAATTACCAGTGCGTCGTGCCCTCGACCTGGAACGCCTGTCCGCGCAACGAAAAGGACGAGCCGGGGCCGTACGAGGCTTCGCTGCTCGACAACCCGATCGCCGATCCGGAGAAGCCGCTCGAAGTGCTGCGCACGATCCATTCCTTCGATCCGTGCATCGCCTGCGCGATCCACCTGACCGACAAGGAAAACGATACGGCGATCACCGTCAAGGCGGTCTAGCAACAGGTACCATACGAGGGCCGGCGCCTGCCGGCCCTCACTTTTACGGGCTCTCGGTCATGCGCGCAGTCGTTCTCGGTATCGGCAACACCATCCTCAGCGATGAAGGTGTCGGGGTACACGCCGTCGTGGCGCTCGAAAAGCAGTACCAGTTGCCCGCGGGCGTCGAGGCCATCGACGGCGGCACGGCGGGGATGGAGTTGATCGAGGCGCTGTCCGACCTCGATCTGCTGGTCGTCCTCGACACCATCGTCGCCGGCAAGGAGCCGGGAACCATCATCAGCCTCGCCGGCGACGACATTCCGGTATTTTTCCGCAAGAAGCTGTCGCCCCACCAGATCGGCCTGGCCGACGTGCTGGCCAGCCTGGAACTGCTCGGCGCGCTGCCCAAGGAGACCCTGGTCTTCGGTGTGCAGCCCGTGTCGCTGGAACTCGGCATGGAAATGACGCCGCCGGTGGCCGTACGTGTGCCGGAGCTGGTGGCGCTGGCCGTGGCCGCGTTGCGCGAACGCGGCTGCCGGCTGGAACCGCTGACGGCCGACATGGCGGCCGCCTGAGATGTGCCTGGCCGCGCCCTCGAAGGTGCTCGAAGTCCGCGACGGCATGGCCGTCACCGAGTGCTTCGGCCAGATCCGCGAAGTCAGCCTGATGCTGATGACCGAAGATGTGGCGGTCGGCGACTACGTGCTGATCCAGGCCGGCGGCTTCGCCTTTGAGCGCGTCGATGCCGGGCGCGCCGCGGAATCGCTGGCGCTGATGGAGGAACTGCTCGCGCAGGGAGGCGACGAGGCATTCCGGCCTCTGGGCGCGGCCTGATGTTCCGCATCCACGCAGCCAATCCGGCCGACGCGGTCGAGGAGGCCTATTTCCGCATCTTGCGCGAACGCATGGCCGACGTGCCGGTACACAACGACGCGCTATCGGTCGAGGCCGTCGATTTCCAGCGCTGGCAGGGCCACTGGCTCGGCGTCGTCATCACCTCCTGGTGCATGAGCGTGCTGCTGGTGCCGGGCCGGGCCGAGGGCTGGGAGACGCCCGGCGACAACCAGCGGCGCTTCGTCAAGTTCCCCGCCGGCGACTTCGCCTTTCTCGGCAGCGTCGAACCGGAACTCGGCGAGTTCCAGAGTTGCGCGCTGTTCTCGCCGATGAGCCAGTTCGCCGCGCAGTCCGACGCCGTACTCACGGCGCGCGCATCCCTGATCGCGCTGCTGCATCCGGTCGTACAATCCCCGCCTGAAAAGGAAGCTGCCGCCGACCAGCCCTCGCTGTCGCGCCGCCGCTTCCTCGCCCTGCCGCGCGGCTAGCCGGCGCCTGACGGATCGTCCATCTCATGCATGAAATGTCGCTTGCCGAAGGGGTGCTGCAACTGATCGAGGATGCGGCCGAACGCGAGGGCTTTTCCCGCGTGCGCACCATCTGGGTCGAAATCGGCCGGCTGTCGGGCGTCGAGCCCGAGGCGCTGGCCTTCTGCTTCGATGCCGTGACGCGCGGCAGCATCGCCGAAGGCGCCGGCTTCGAGGTCGTCCATGTCCCCGGCACCGGCCATTGCATCGAATGCGGCCGCGATACGGAACTAACCGCTGTTTACGATGCCTGTAGCCATTGCGGCGCCTTGCCGGTACAAGTGACCGGCGGCACGGAAATGCGCGTCAAGGAACTGGAAGTCGACTAGGAGAATTCGGTTATGTGTACCACTTGCGGTTGCGGCGTTGGCGAAACCCGCATCGAGGGCGAAGACCTTCACGATCATGACCACGCGCATGCGGACGGCACTGCGCACCACCATCCCCACGACCATGCGCACGGCCATGGCCACACGCACGATCACGGCCATGACCACAGCCACGGCCATGCCTACGTGCCGGCCCACAGCCATGCCCCCGGCGTGCCCCGGAGCCGCATGGTGCAGATCGAGCAGGACATCCTCGCCAAGAACGACGCCTATGCGGCGAAGAACCGCGAGCGCTTCGCCGAGCGCGGCATCTTTGCGCTGAACCTCGTCTCCAGCCCCGGTTCGGGCAAGACCACGCTGCTGGTGAAAACCATCGAGGCCTTGAAGGGCAAGGCGCAGGTGGCGGTCGTCGAAGGCGACCAGCAGACCAGCCAGGACGCCGAACGCATCCGCGCCGCCGGCGCGCCGGCCATCCAGATCAACACCGGCAAGGGCTGCCACCTCGACGCGCACATGGTCGGCCACGCCATGCACCAGCTCGACCTGCCGGAACGCTCCTACCTGATGATCGAGAACGTCGGCAACCTTGTCTGCCCGGCTGCCTTCGACCTCGGCGAGGCGCACAAGGTGGTCATCCTCTCGGTCACCGAAGGCGAGGACAAGCCGCTCAAGTACCCGGACATGTTCCGCGCCGCGTCGCTGGTGCTGGTGAGCAAGATCGATCTGCTCCCGCACCTCGAGTTCGATCTCGGCGCCTGCGTCGCGATGGCGCAGCGCGTCAACCCCGGGATCGAAGTACTGCCGGTCTCGGCGAAGAACGGCGACGGCATGATGGAGTGGCAGGGCTGGATCGAAGCGAGAGTTGCGGGAGCGTGAACATGCGAGCCGACGAATTCGCGGCCCTTGAGCGCATCGGACTGCGCGTGCGCGGCCGCGTGCAGGGCGTGGGATTTCGGCCCTTTGTTTATCGCCTCGCGCAGGAACTCGCGCTCGGCGGCTGGGTGCGCAACGCCGCCGCGGGCGTGGAGATCGAGGTGGAAGGCGCGGGCGAGGCGCTGCGCCGCTTCCGGGCCAGGCTCAGAGAGGAGCTGCCGCCGCTCGCGCGCATTCACGCGCTTGAGGAGGAGGCGCGCGCCGCGAACGGCGGCGCCGGAGCATTCGCGATCCTCGAAAGTGGCGGTGGCGGCCCGGCGGCGACCGAGATCGGCGCCGACGCCGCGACCTGCGAGGCTTGCGTCGCCGAGCTGTTCGATTCGCGCGACCGCCGGTACCGCTACGCGTTCATCAATTGCACCCATTGCGGCCCGCGCTACACCATCACGCGCGCGCTGCCCTACGACCGCCCGCAGACCAGCATGGCGGCCTTTCGCATGTGCGTGCGCTGCGCTGCCGAATACGCGGAGCCGGC
>CAZWFC010000078.1:0-13964 GCA_964632965.1 uncultured Rhodocyclaceae bacterium | reverse complement strand
GATGCAAGGCGCACCGCGCGGCCAATGGTTGTTCCATTGGCAAGCGGGGCAACGCCGCAGCCGCCCCGAAGGAAGTGCCCTTGGGGTGCGCCGATCCTGGTTTCAACCCGGAGGGCCGGTCGGTGGCGGGCGCATTGCTGCGTTACGCCTTGCTTGTGGAGATCAACTACACTGCGCAAGTCGTGCCTTGCACTGCATCCCGACGCCGGCCGGCGCGGGGCATGATTCCTGCTGAAATAGGCTCTACGGAGGACAGCGAAAATGGTCAGCACCCCCACCCCGGTATGCAATTTCGGCTGGCAGGCGCCCGATTTCGACCTGCCCGGCGTCGACGGCCGGCGCCACAGCCTCGCCACGGCGCGCGGCCCGAAGGGCCTCTTGGTGATGTTCATCTGCAACCACTGCCCCTACGTCAAGGCCGTGATCCACCGCATCGTGCGCGACACGCGCGAGCTGGCCGGCCTGGGCATCGGCAGCATCGCCGTCATGAGCAACGATCCGGCCGACTATCCCGAGGACTCCTGGGAGCGCATGGTGCAACTGGCCCGCGACCTCGACCTGCCGTTTCCCTATGTGCTAGACGCCAGCCAGGAAGTCGCGCAGGCCTACGGCGCCGTGTGCACGCCCGACTTCTTCGGCTTCAACGCCGACCTCGAACTCCAGTACCGCGGCCGGCTCGACGAATCGCGCAAGGACACCGCCCCCGAGGGCGTGCGCCGCGACCTGTTCGAAGCCATGAAGACCGTCGCCGCCACCGGAGCCGGTCCGCGCGAACAGATCCCCTCCATCGGCTGCTCGATCAAGTGGCGAACCTGATCCGGCCCCGGCCATACGCTCCCCGCATTGCCATAGCAGGGCGTTTCGTATAAATTCACAGACTGACATTCACTGATAATTCAAATATTTATGCGGTCATTAACGATTCGCACCCTGATTGCCATGGCCATCGCATGGTCAATTTCATGCAACGTGCCGGCACAGGAAAAACTGGCCGTCGCCGTTCCCGGCCCGCTCAACATTTCCTACCTGCCGCTCGACCTGGCGCCGAAGATCGGCGCCGACAAGGCGGAAGGCGCCGAACTGGTGATCCGCCATACCGGCGGCGGCGGCGTCGCCCTCCAGCACCTGCAATCGCGCAACGTCGACTTTGCCGTGGCCGGCGTGCCGGCGGCGATGTCGGCGCGCGCCAACGGCAACGACGTCGTCGTCGTCGCACCGGTCGACGACCTGACGCTGTTCATCCTGCTGGTGCGCAGCGGACTCAAGGGCCAGGTCAAGCAGGTGCGCGATCTCGCCGGTCGCGTCATCGGCGTGAACACCAGTTCGCTGTCCTCCAAGACCACCTCGCAGCAACTGGCCGAACTGCTGGTGAAGAATGCCGGACTTTCGGTGCACCAGGTGCGCATGATCGCCGCCGGCCAGACCTGGGACGAGCAGTCCGCGGTCATCCTCACCGGCACGGCCGATGCCATCCTCGGCGACGAGCCCTTCGCTTCGCGCCTGCGCGACGGCGGCCATGCCTTTTTCCTCGTCAACCTGGCCAATCCCGCCGACAGCGCGAAAATCCCGGGCGCCGGCTTCCTGCACGCCGCCGTCGAGACGCGCAGCGACGTCATCAGCCAGTCGCCGCAGCGCGTCGAAAAAATGGTCGCCACCATCCGCCGCACCCTGCACTGGATGGCCAGCCATACGCCGGAGCAGATCGTCGCCAAGCTGGATGTCGAGGACGGCGAGATGCGGCGCTCGCTCCTCCAATCGCTGCGCCAGTATCCGCGCCTGTACAGCCGGGATGCGAAGTTCTCGGCGCACCAGAGCCGCGAGACCGACCTGTTCTTCGCCGCGACCGAGGGCTCCGGCAAGAAAGTGACTCTCGGCGCCATGACCGACGACCGCTGGGCGGGCACGAAGCCGTGATCCGGACGACGCGTTCCCTGCGCCGGAGCGCCGCGTTCAGCATGGCCGCCGTACTCGCCATCGGGGCGATGATCGCCACCGCCATCGCCGTCGCCCTCTACACCGCCGGCTTCGACCGCAGCGCCAGGACCCGCAGCACCGCGGCGGAGCAGTACTTCCGCGAAAAAGTCCATCACATCGAGAATGGCTGGGAAGAGCGCCTGATGCGCGAAAAGTCGCGCATCGAATTCTCGCGCATGCTGGAAGACCGCACGCTGCGCTGGGAACGCCTGCGCGCCTATCTCGCCTCGATGTCCGCCTCGGCGCTGTATTCCGGCCTGGCTATCAGCGACGCTGGCGGACGCGAGATATTCCACAACGGCCAGGGTTTCTCGCGCCGCTGGCCCGCACTGGAGGCGAACGTTCCCGACCAGCACTTCTATGGCACCGACGCCAGCGGCACGCTGTTCCTGGCCCTGAGCCAGCCGATCTGGCTCGGCGCCGACGGCATGGGCGTCATGCATGCCATGATCCCGCTCGACAACGGCTTTCTCCGAAGCAACGCCTTTCCCGATACCGAGCTGTTCGTCGAATGGCAAGAGCGCATCGTCGCCGGTTCCGGCGGCACGAACAGCCTGGCGCATGGCGTGCCCGGCTTCACCGGGCGCATCGACCGCGACGGAGCGCGTTTCGAGCAGAGCCGCATCGATCTGCCGCTCGAAGCAGCGGAAACACCGATGCTGCTGATACAGACGCGCGTGTCGCCACCCTTCTCGGCAAGCGAAAGCATCGCGCTCGGCGCCACCGTGTTCGGCGTGCTCGCCATCCTGATCGCCTCGTTGCTGCATGGCTGGATACGGCGCCTGCTGCGGCGCATCGAGAGCATCGGTGTCGCCACGCGCCTCTATGCCAGCGACGGCAAGCCGAGTCCCGCCATCGACGAGGCGCTGACGCGCGCCGCCGGCAACGAGAACGACGAGTTTTCCGTCGTGGCGCAATCGATGCACGGCATGATCGCCACCCTGAAAATCCGGGAACACGAGCGCCAAGCCGCGCTCGCCCAGTTGCAGCAGAGCGAGCGCCGCTTCCGCGACGTCGCCGAATCGGCCGGCGAGTTCATCTGGGAGATCGACGCCCGCCAGACCTACGTCTATCTCTCGGAACGCGCCGCCGAAGTTTTCGGCCTGCCGCTGGAGAAGCTGATCGGCAGCAGCGTCTTCGACTACGTGCCGCCGGACGAACATGAAGTCCTGCGCCTGCGCATTGGCGAACTGGGCCGCAACGGCAGGCCCTTCCGGAAATTCGAACTCCACATCTGCCGACCGGACGGCGAGTGCCGCTGGGTCGCCTATTCCGGAACGCCCCTGCTCACCGCGGACGGACGGCTCACCGGAACCTACCGCGGCACCGCCGAGGACGTGACGCAGCGCAAGCGCAGCGAGGAAAGCCTGCTGCTGGCCGACAAGGTCTTCGCCAACAGCGACCAGGCGATCCTGATCACCGGGCCCGACGCCAATATCATTTCGGTCAACCCGGCGTTCACGACGATCACCGGCTACACGGCGGCGGAAGCCGTCGGCAAGAATCCGCGCCTGTTCTCCTCCGGGCGCCACGACGCGGCCTTCTATGCCGCCATGTGGGGCGAACTGCGGCGCAGCGGCGCCTGGGCCGGCGAAGTCTGGGACCGGCGCAAGAGCGGCGAGATCTACCCGAAGTGGCTGTCGATCAACGCGGTGCAGGACCCGGCGAGCGGCGACACCACCCACTACGTCGCGATCTTCTCCGACATCACCGACCGCAAGGAAAACGAGGCGCGCATCGAGCACCTTGCCTACCATGACCATCTCACCGGCCTGCCCAACCGCTTCGCCCTGCTGGCGCGGCTGACGCAGTCGCTGGCCGATGCGCGGCGCAACGGCCAGCAGCTGGCGCTGATGTTTATCGACCTCGACCACTTCAAGACCATCAACGACTCGCTCGGCCACGATGTCGGCGACCAGTTGCTGGTGGCGGTGGCGCGCCGCATCCGCGCCGCACTGCGCGAAACCGACACCGTGGCACGCCTCGGCGGCGACGAATTCGTCATCGTCGTCCCCGGCCTCGCCGGACCGGAAGACGCCGCCCACGTCGCCGAAAAGGTGATCGCCTTCATCAACGATCCCCTCGCCCTGGCGGGCCACACGCTGCATACCTCGCCGTCGATCGGCATCGGCATTTTCCCGACCGACGGGACCGACGCCGACACGCTGATGAAGAATGCCGACACGGCCATGTACCACGCCAAACAGCACGGCCGCAACGCCTACCACTTCTTCGCCGCGGATATGAACACCGCCGCCACCGAGCGACTGATGATGGAAACCCAGTTGCGCGCGGCGCTGGATCGCAACGAGATGCGCCTGGTCTATCAGCCGCAGGTCGATCTCGCCAGCGGCGAGGTCGTCGGCGTCGAGGCGCTGGTGCGCTGGCACCACCCCGAGCGGGGCCTCGTCTCGCCACTGCAGTTCATCCCCGTGGCCGAGGAGACCGGCCTGATCGTGCCGCTGGGCGCCTGGATACTCGACGAAGCCTGCCGCCAGGCGGTGGCCTGGACGAAAGCCGGGTTGCCGCCCGTGCGCATCGCGGTCAACCTTTCCGCGCACCAGTTCCGCGACCGCAATCTCGCCCATCAGGTCGCGGCCACGCTCGCCCGCACCGGGCTGGCGGCGAACCGGCTGGAACTGGAAATCACCGAAAGCGCGGTCATGGAGAACGCCGCACAGGCGATCGAAACCCTGCGCGCCTTGCGCGACCAGGGCATCCAGCTGGCCATCGACGATTTCGGCACCGGCTATTCGTCGCTGGCCTATCTGAAGCGCTTCCCCCTCAGCCGCCTCAAGATCGACCGTTCCTTCGTCATGGATCTGGAGCAGGACGCCAACGACGTCGCCATCGTGCGCAGTATCGTCGCGCTGGCCCACACACTGGGCCTGGCGGTGATCGCCGAGGGCATAGAAACCGCGGCCCAACTGGCGATGCTGAAGGACTTCGCCTGTGCCGAAGGCCAGGGCTACCTGTTCAGCCGCCCGCTGGCGCCCGACGACCTGGCCGCTTTCCTGCGGCCGGCTTTGCCGCCGCCGGTCGGCGAACCCGCACCGCCCCTCCGTCTTCACTAGTGCCCGCCGTTGACTTTGGGGTACTAGCGCCCGCCTTTGTCTCAGTGGTTCCGGCACCCGCCTTCGTTTCTATCGAACTGGCGATGGCTCCGGCGCCGCCGGCGAGAAGGAAGTCGCGGAAAGCCGTGGCGATGGGCAGCAACTGCTTTTCGGCGCGATGCACGACGAACCACTCGCGCAGCACCGGGGTGCCGCGCACCGGCAGCTGAACCAGCCGGCCGACGGAAAGTTCGAGCCCGATGGTGTGCTCGGAAATGAAGCTCACGCCCATGCCCGCCATCACGGCCTGCTTGATGGTCTCGGTGCTGGTCATCTCGAACACGGCGCCCGGCACGAAGCCGACGTCGGCGAAATAGTGCTCCATCGCCGTGCGCGTTCCCGATCCCGGTTCGCGGATCAGGAAGGTGTCGCCCGCAAGGTCGGCCGGCTCCAACCGCTTGCGGCCGGCCAGCGGATGATCGGCGGCGGCGATGATGACCAGCGGATGCGGCGCGAAGGCCTCGGCGACTGTCGCCAGTTCCTGCGGCGGCCGGCCCATGATGGCGAGATCGATTTCGTTGTCGGCCAGCTGGCGCACGATGGTTTCGCGGTTGTGCACACCGAGGCGCAGTTCGACGCCGGGATGGCAGGCGCGAAACTCGGTCAGCAGGCGCGGGGCAAAATACTTGGCGGTCGACACTACGCCGATGCGCAACTGCCCGCCGCGCACGCCCTTCATCGCCGCCAGCGACTCGGCGGCCTCGCGCAGTTGGAGAGCGATGAGGCGGGCATGGCGCGCCACCTCCTCGCCGGCGTTGGTGAGGAAGATCTTCTTGCCGAGTTGCTCGGTGAGCGGCAGGCCGACCATGTCTTCGAGCTGCTTGACCTGCATCGACACGGCCGGCTGGGTGAGATGCAATTCCTCGGCGGCGCGCGAGAAGGAAAGGTGGCGTGCGACGGATTCGAAGACACGCAGCTGGCGGAGGGTGACGTTTTTCATGATGGTCGGGAGTGTAGCGGATGGCGGCCGAGGAATTCTTCCAGTTCGGCGAGCGGCAAGGGCCGGGCGAAATAGAAACCCTGGACCTCGTCGCAATGGTTCAGGCGCAGGAGTTCGAGCTGTTCGGCCGTCTCCACGCCCTCGGCGATGACCTTGAGTCCGAGGCTGTGGGCCAGGGCGATGGTGCCGCGCGCGATGGCGAGGTCGTTGGCGTTCTCGGTGATGTCGGCGATGAACGAACGGTCGATCTTGAGGTAATCGAGCGGCAGGCGCTTCAGGTAGGCCAGCGACGAATAGCCGGTGCCGAAATCGTCGATGGCCAGGCCGATGCCCATCGACCGCAGTTCGCCGAGCAGCACGGAGGCCTTCTGCGGATTTTCCATGGCCACGCTTTCGGTGATCTCGAATTCGAGTACCCCCGGCGGAATCGCATATTCCTTGAGCACCTCCGCCACGCGCCCGAGCAGGGAAACCTGGCGCAACTGCCGCGCCGAGATGTTGATCGCCAGTTGCAGCGCAGGCCGGCCGGCATCGAGCCAGGCGCGGATCTGGCGACACGCCGCCGCCAGCACCCATTCGCCGATCCGGTTGATGAGATCGGTTTCCTCGGCGACGGCGATGAAGGCGCCGGGCAACTGGATGCCGCGGCCGGGCCGCTCCCAGCGGATCAGCGCCTCGACGCCGATCACCCGCCCCGCCATGTCGAGGCGCGGCTGGTAGTAGAGGCGGAACTGGTCATGCAGCAGCGCTTCGCGCAGGCTGCGTTCGATGTCGAGCCGGTCCATCGCCGCCTCGTTCATGCTGCGCGAGAAGAACTGGAAGTTGTTCCGCCCCTTCGACTTGGCGTGGTACATCGCCGTGTCGGCATGTTTCATGACGGTGCCGACGTCCTCGCCGTCCTGCGGAAAGAAGCTGATGCCGATCGACGGCGTGCTGTGCAGCTCGTTGCCTTCGATCAGATAGTGTTGCGCCAGCGAAGCGAGGATGTTGCCCGCCACCGTGGTGGCGACGTCGGCGCTTTCCAGCCCCGGCAGCACGACGACGAATTCGTCGCCGCCGAGGCGCGCGACCGTGTCGGAAGCCCGCACCGCCTGCCGCAGCCGCCGTGCCACCTCGATCAGCAGCAAGTCGCCGACCGGATGGCCGAGCGTGTCGTTGATGTTCTTGAAGCGGTCGAGGTCGAGGAACATCACGGCGACGCTGCTGCCGTTGCGGCGCGACTCGGCCAGCGACTGGTCGAGCCGGACTTCGAGGCTCATGCGGTTGGGCAGGCCGGTCAGCCGGTCGTGGTGGGCAAGGTACTGGATGTGCTCCTCGATCAGCTTCTTGTCGGTGACGTCGAGGTCTACGCCGACGGCACGCGTCACCCGCCCCGCCGCGTCGCGCGCGACATGGGTGTGGACTTCGAGGTGGCGCAGCTCGCCGTCCGGCCGGACGACCCGATAGTTGAGCACATCGGTGATGCCGCGCCCGCGCAGGAAATTCCGGATCTGGTCGAGCGCGCGCGGCTGGTCCTCCGGGTGCAGGTAGCGGGTCCAGTCGTTGAAGTGGCCGTCGGCCGGTGCGGCGACGCCGAAGATCTCGAACACGCGCGCGTCGGCGACGACGACGTTGGCGGCGAGATTCCAGTCCCAGATGCCCATGCCCACGGTCGTCGCGGCCAGCTTGAGGCGCTCGTGCAGCTCGATCAGTTCGTTCTCTGCCTGCTTGCGCGCCGTGATGTCGGTATAGATGGTGACAAAGCCGCCGCCCGGCAGCGGCGCACCGCGCACCTCCAGCGCGCGGCCGTCGGGCCGGGCGCGCTCGAACTGGTGGACGACCGGATGACGGGCCCGCTCGACGATGCCGACGATGGTTTCCTCGACGTTCTCGCTGCCGTACTCGCCGCGCGCCGCGTTGTGGCGGATGAAGGACTCGAAACCCGGATGCGGTTCGGCGAACAGCTCGTCGGGCAGGTCGAGCAGCTGCCTGAACATGCGGTTGCAGACGATCAGGCGCAGGTCGCCGTCGAACACCGAGACGCCGCCGGGAATGTTGTCGAGGATGCTCTGCATGACCTCGTTGCCGCGCTGCAGTTCCTCCTCGGTGCGCTTGCGCTCGGTGATGTCGGTGTAGGTGGTGATGAAGCCGACCACGCGCCCGTCCACCGTAAACGGCTTGCCGACGACCAGATGGGTTCGCCCGCCCAGGCGCGCCCGCTCGAAGCGGTGCGGCTGGAACCGCATGGCCAGCTCGCGCCGCTTGCGCACATGCTCCTCCGGGTCGCCCGGACCGTATTCGCCGCGCCGCGCCGGCACGCGGATCAGGTCGTCGAAGGAAACGCCCTTGACGACGATCTCGGGCGGCAGTTCCAGCACGTCGATCATGCCCTCGTTCCAGACCACGAGCTTGAGCTGGTCGTCGAAGACGCTGATGCCCTGGGGCAGGCTGGTGAGGATGTTCTCCAGCAGCGCCGACTGGCGGCGCAGCTCCTCCTCCATCAGCCGGCGGGCGGCGATTTCCTCTTCCAGCCGCCGGTTGGCCTCCTGCTCTTCCGCCATGCGCTGCTGCTGTTCGCGAAACAGCGCGATCAGCCGCTGCGTCATGCGCCCGGTCTGGGCCATCACCAGCCCGGCCATCGCCGCGAACGCCGTCAGCGACGCGATCCAGTTGAAGGGGCTTTGCAGGAAGGCGGCCGCATCGTAGACGAGGTAGCCCGACACGGCGAGTTGCGCCACCACCAGCATGGTGGCGAAGACGATGAGCGCCGCGATCGCCCCGCCCCAGACGCCGAAAATGGCGGCGGCGACAAAACAGAGCGCCATATAGACCGGCGCCGAGTAGCCGATGAAACCGTAGACGAGGTAGCCGAGCGTACCCACCAGATAGAGGGTCGTCAGCAGGAACGCCGCCAGCCAGCGGTAGCCGATGCGTTGCCGGACGCCATGGACGGCAAGAAAAACTGCGTACAAGCCCATGGCGAAGAAATCCGGTGCGAGGCCCTGACGCAGGCCGATCACCGCATGCGCGCACAACAGCACCGTGCCGGCGATCAAGGCGACCGAGTAGGTCGTCATCACCACCTCGCGCCGCAACGACCGCACGACCCGGCCCAGGTCGCCGGAAATCTTCGCCATTGGTGTCTCCTCCTCGCCTGGTCGCGGCGTGGACACCGCCGGACCATTTTTTTGTCATCTTATCATCGTCATAAGAAAGGATGAATGTCGCTTATGGGTTGACAGCGCTATCCTCCCATCCCATGTTGCAAGCACTGATCTTCGACGTCGATGGCACGCTCGCCGATACCGAGCGCGACGGCCATCGGGTAGCCTTCAACGCCGCCTTCCGCGAGGCGGGGCTGTCCTGGAACTGGGACCCCCGCCGCTACGGCGAACTCCTCGCGGTCACGGGCGGCAAGGAACGCATGGTCCATTACGCCCGCCAGGTCGCCCCCGAACTGGCGGCCCGCCCCGATTTCGACGCCTTCGTGCGCAAGCTGCACACGCTGAAGACCGGCCACTACGTCAGCCTGGTCGCCGGCGGCGCCCTGCCGCTGCGCCCCGGCGTGGCGAACATCATCCGCGAGGCGCGCAAGGCCGGGCTGCGGCTCGCCATCGCCACCACCACCTCGCCGGAAAACGTCGCCGCGCTGCTGCGCGCCTCGCTCGCCCACGACGCCGAGAGCTGGTTCGACGTCATCGCCGCCGGCGACATCGTCCCGGCCAAGAAGCCGGCACCCGACATCTACCTCTGGGTGCTGGAGCGCCTCGGACTGCCGGCCGCCGACTGCCTCGCCGTCGAGGACTCGGCGCACGGCCTCAAGGCGGCGCTGGCGGCGGGCATACCCACCGTGGTGACGGAAAACAACTACACGCGCGGCCAGGATTTTTCCGGCGCGCTGGCGGTGCTGCCCGACTTCGGCGCCACCGTGCTCGGCGAACTCGAAGCCCTGCATACTACTTATAGTCGCCATCATTAAATCTGAATGTTATTTATGATCGACCGTCTTTAGCATTCGCTCCCATACGGTCGCAAACGAAGCCATAAACCAAAGGAGATACGAATGGATCAGTCAAACCGCTATGCCGACCTGAGCCTCAAGGAAGAGGATCTGATCAAGAGCGGCAAGTACATCCTGTGCGCCTACAAGATGAAGCCCAAGGCCGGCACAGGCTACCTGGAAGCCGCCGCGCACTTCGCCGCCGAATCCTCCACCGGCACCAACGTCGAAGTGTCGACGACCGACGAATTCACCAAGGGCGTCGATGCGCTGGTCTATCACATTGACGAAGCCACCGAGGACATGCGCATCGCGTATCCGCTGGAGCTCTTCGACCGCAACGTCATCGACGGCCGCTTCATGCTGGTTTCCTTCCTGACCCTGACCATCGGCAACAACCAGGGCATGGGCGACATCGAGCACGCCAAGATGATCGACTTCCACGTACCGCCGGAAGTCATCCGCAACTTCGACTGCCCGGCCTACAACATCGAAGACCTGTGGCGCATCCTCGGCCGTCCGGTCAAGGACGGCGGCTACATCTCCGGCACCATCATCAAGCCCAAGCTCGGCCTGCGTCCCGAACCCTTCGCCAAGGCCGCCTACCAGTTCTGGCTCGGCGGCGACTTCATCAAGAACGACGAACCCCAGGGCAACCAGGTCTTCGCGCCGATCAAGAAGACCATCCCGCTCGTCTATGACGCCATGAAGCGCGCCATGGACGAAACCGGCCAGGCCAAGCTGTTCTCGATGAACATCACCGCCGACGACTACCACGAGATGGTCGCGCGCGCCGACTTTGCGCTGGAGACCTTCGGCCCCGACGCCAACAAGCTGGCCTTCCTGGTCGACGGCTACGTCGGCGGCCCCGGCATGGTCACCACCTGCCGCCGCCAGTACCCGAACCAGTTCCTGCACTATCACCGCGCCGGCCACGGCGCCGTCACCTCGCCCTCATCCAAGCGCGGCTACACCGCCTTCGTGCTGGCCAAGATGTCGCGTCTGCAAGGCGCTTCCGGCATCCACGTCGGCACCATGGGCTACGGCAAGATGGAAGGCGAAGGCGACGACAAGATCATCGCCTACATGATCGAGCGCGACGAATGCCAGGGCCCGGTCTACTTCCAGAAGTGGGACGGCATCAAGGCCACCACGCCGATCATCTCCGGCGGCATGAACGCCCTGCGCCTGCCCGGCTTCTTCGAGAACCTCGGCCACGGCAACGTCATCAACACCGCCGGTGGCGGCGCCTACGGCCACATCGACAGCCCGGCCGCCGGCGCCAAGTCGCTGCGCCAGGCCTACGAGTGCTGGAAGGCCGGCGCCGATCCGATCGAGTGGGCCAAGCAGCACAAGGAATTCGCCCGCGCCTTCGAGTCCTTCCCCAAGGACGCCGACAAGATTTTCCCCGGCTGGCGCGACAAGATCGGCAGCCACAAGTAAGCTCCGGGCAACCGGCAGCACGATACGCCCCCGCTTCGCCGGGGGCGTTTTTCTTCCGGGGCAATAAACCTCTTCGCCTGCACGGATAAGGAGAAAACGATGACCGCCAAGGAACAGTACCTCGTCCGCAAGGAACCCTTCTACCAGCCGCAAGGCCGGGAAGTGGCGCTCTACGCGGCCGCCTACCAGGCGCGGCTGCCGGTGATGGTCAAGGGCCCGACGGGTTGCGGCAAATCGCGCTTCATCGAGTACATGGCCTGGAAGCTGGAACGGCCGCTGATCACCGTCGCCTGCAACGAGGACATGACCGCCTCCGACCTCGTCGGCCGCTACCTGCTCGACGCCAGCGGCACGCGCTGGCTCGACGGCCCGCTGACCACCGCCGCGCGCATCGGCGCGATCTGCTATCTGGACGAGATCGTCGAGGCGCGCCAGGACACCACCGTGGTCATCCACCCGCTGACCGACCACCGCCGCACGCTGCCGCTCGACAAGAAGGGCGAACTGCTCGAAGCGCACCCCGACTTCCAGTTGGTGATTTCCTACAACCCCGGCTACCAGAGCCTGATGAAGGACCTCAAGCAGTCGACCAAGCAGCGCTTCACCGCCTTCGATTTCGACTACCCGCCGGCCGAACTGGAAATCGCCATCATCGCCGGGGAAACCGGCCTGGCCGAAGGCACCGCCGCCAAGCTGGTAAAGATCGGCGCCACGGCGCGCAACCTCAAGGGCCACGGCCTCGACGAAGGCACCTCGACGCGCCTGCTGGTGTATGCCGCGACGCTGATCAAGCAGGGCGTCGATGCCAAGGACGCCTGCCGCATGGCCATGTCGCGGCCGATCACCGACGACGCCGACATCCGCGCCACTCTCGACCACGCCATCGACGCCACGTTCGCGTAACGGAGTCAGCCGTGGCCGACGCGCGCAAGACCGTCATGACGCATCCCCAGGTCCAGGCCTGGTGGGTCGCCGTCGACTGCGGCTTCCCGCAGGTGGCCGAGATCTTCGAGGAATGCGTGTATGAAGCGCTGGCGAGCTTCACGCAGGCGCAGATGGCCGCCTACATCGACGCGGCGCGCTTCCTCGGCAAGATGGGGCGCGGGCCGGAGCCGATGCTCGCCTTCCTCGAAGAATGGCCGTCGATCGCCGAGCGCGTCGGCGCCGACGTGCTGCCGGCGCTCATGGACGCCATGCGCGCCATGCAGAAGTCGCCCAACAGTGCGGCGATCACGCCCCTGCTGCAAACCCTGGCGGCCGTCGCGCGCCGACTGCCGTCGCCCGAGCAGTTGCGGCGCTATCTGGACATCGCGCTCGACCTGATGGCGCGCACCACCAGCTCCATCCACGGCCGCCACGCCACTTTTCCCAGCCCCGGCCTGCCCGGCCTGTTCCGCCAGGCGCCGCAACTTCTCGACCTGCTGTCGCTGGCCGGACTGAAGAACTGGGTCGACTACGGCATCCGCAACTACGGCCGCCACCCCGACCGCCAGATCGAATATTTCGAACTTCAGACCGCCGACAGCCGCGCCGTGCTGCAGCGCGAGCGCCGCGGCACGCTGTTCGCCGACGTCGAGCGCCGCCTCGATCTCTATCTGCGCGCACTGTGGAACGACACCGAGCAGCTTGTCCCCTATGCCACGGCCTTCGACGAGTTGCGCAAGCCCGTCCCCTACTACGACAAGCTGGGCATGCGCGTGCCCGATGTCTTCGAGGATTTCGCCGGCCCCGGCGGCGGCGTCACCGGGCTCGACCGCTACCGCGCCGTGCTGGCGCACATGGTCGGCCACCGCCGCTGGACGGTCGCGCAGGTCGCCGACAACTGGAGCCCCTTCCAGCGCATGGCCGTGGAGTTCTTCGAGGATGCGCGCGTCGATACCCTGCTGATGCGCGAGTATCCCGGCCTCGCCCGCATGTTTCTCGCCCTGCATCCCAAGCCCGTCGCCGACGCCTGCGATCCCGAAACGACGTCCTGCCTGCGCCACCGCCTGGCGATGCTGTCGCGCGCCTGCCTCGATCCGGATCACGGCTACGCCGATCCGGTGCTGCTCGATTTCGTGCAACGCTTCCATGCGGCGCTGGCCGACGGTCCGGCCAGCACGCAAGAAATCGCCGACCTCGCCCTCGCCTATGTCGCCAGGACGCGCCGCCAGAGCGACCAGTTCGCGCAGGTCCATTTCGACGCCACCGTCGTCGACTACCGCGACGACAACCGCCAGTTGTGGAAATTCATCGAAGCGGGCGACGAGGAGGAAGCCTTCGACGAACCGCGCAAGATCGAGCCCGGCGAGGAGATCCACGGCCTGCCGCCGCGCCACTACCCGGAGTGGGATAGCCAGAGCCAGACCTACCGGCCCGACTGGGCCAGCGTGTACGAGGCGCTGCATCCGGCGGGCAACGCCGCCGACATCGACCGGCTGCTGCAAAAGCACGCGGCGCTGGCCAAGCGGCTGAAGCGCCTGCTCGACCTGCTCAAGCCGCAGGACAAGGTGCGCATCCGCTACCAGGAAGAAGG
>CAZWFC010000077.1:0-14160 GCA_964632965.1 uncultured Rhodocyclaceae bacterium | reverse complement strand
TCCTGGCCGACGTACTTCACGGCGGCGCCGTCGGCGAACAGACCCACCGAGTCGAGGCGTATCCGGCGCCCGGCCTTGAGCGAGCGGTCCATGGCGTCGGCGTCCATCGCCTCGACGCCGATGATCTTGGTCTGCGGGCGCAGGCGCTTGATGTAGGCGGCCACGCCGGAAATCAGCCCGCCGCCGCCGACGCAGCAGAATACCGCGTCGATGTGTTCGGGATGCTGGCGCAGGATTTCCATGCCGATGGTGCCCTGGCCGGCGATGACCTCGGGATCGTCGTAGGGATGGACGAAATTCAGCTTGAGCTTCTTCTCCATCTCCAGCGCCGCCGCGTAGGCGCCGTCGTAGGAATCGCCGGCGAGCACCACCTCCGCCATGGCGCCGCCGTGCTTCCTGATGGCGTCGATCTTGATCTGCGGCGTCGTCGTCGGCACCACGATCACGGCGCGGCAGCCCATCCGCTGCGCCGACAGCGCGACGCCCTGGGCGTGGTTGCCGGCCGAGGCGGTGATGACGCCGCGCTTCCTCTGGGCCGGCGTCAGGCTCGCCATCTTGTTGTAGGCGCCGCGCAGCTTGAAGGAGAAAACCGGCTGCATGTCCTCGCGCTTGAGCAGCACGCGATTGCCGACGCGGGCCGAAATGTTCGCCGCCAGTTCCAGCGGCGATTCGATGGCGACGTCGTAGACGCGGGCGTTGAGTATCTTTTCGAGGTAGTCGGGATGCATGGCGCGACAGTGATGGCATTGAAGAACGGATAGCGTAGCAGGGTAACATGAGCCGATGGAATGGATTCTCCAGACACAAGCCGGTTTGGCCGGCCTTTTTCTGTCCAGCTTTCTCGCCGCCACCCTGCTGCCCGGCGGTTCCGAGGCCGTGCTGTTCGCCGTGCTGCGGCTGCATCCCGAGCAGGCCGCCGTGGCCATGGCGCTGGCCACGGCAGGCAACACCCTCGGCGGCATGACGACCTACTGGATGGCGCGCGCCCTGCCGCAGAAACTCGCCGAGCGGCCATTGGCCCTGGCGCGCCGCTGGGGCGCACCGGTTCTGCTGCTGGCTTGGGCGCCGGTCGTCGGCGATGTGCTCTGTGCCGCGGCCGGCTGGCTGCGTCTGCCCTGGCTGGCGAGCGCCCTGTGGATGTCTGCGGGCAAGGCGGCACGCTACGGCGCGGTGGCGTGGCTTGCCCTCGAAATTTGACAGCCGCCCGCCGCCCGCTTAATCTTCGCCGTGGCGCCGAGTTGACTCAGCTTGCGGGCGCTTGATAAATACGGCTAAAGCGAGGACGGTGACAGACCCGGTCCGAGCGAACAGCCGACCGGGTTTTTTGTTTTCTGGAACTGAAGATGGCAATCGGCAATGGCATCGGTGTGGTCGAGGCGAAGCGCGTGCGCTTCGCTGCGCCGCTGCGCCTGCGCTCCGGCGCCGAACTGCCGGCCTTCGAACTGGCCTACGAGACCTACGGCACGCTCAATGCGGCCCGCTCTAACGCCATCCTGGTCTGTCACGCGCTGTCAGGCCACCATCATGTCGCCGGCCACTATGCCGACGACCCGAAGAACGTCGGCTGGTGGGACAACATCATCGGCCCCGGCCGGCCGCTCGATACCGACCGGTTCTTCATCGTCGGCCTGAACAACCTCGGCGGCTGCCATGGCTCGACCGGGCCGGCGTCGCTCGACCCGGCCACCGGCCGGCCGTGGGGCAGCCGCTTCCCCATCGTCACCGTCGAAGACTGGATCGACGCGCAGGCGCGCCTGGCCGACCATCTCGGCGTCGAGCAATGGGCCGCCACCATCGGCGGCAGCCTCGGCGGCATGCAGGCCATGCAATGGACGCTGCAATACCCGAAACGTGTGCGCCACAGCCTGGTCATCGCCGCGGCGCCCCGGCTGTCGGCCGAGAACATCGCCTTCAACGAGGTCGCGCGCCAGGCCATCCTGTCCGATCCCGACTACGCCGCCGGCAAGCGTCCGGAGCGCGGCCTGCGCCTGGCGCGTATGCTCGGCCACATCACCTACCTTTCCGACGACCAGATGGCCGACAAGTTCGGCCGCCGGCTGCGCCATGGCGAATACCGCTACGGCTTCGACGTCGAGTTCGAGGTCGAGTCCTATCTGCGCTACCAGGGCGACAAGTTCGCCGCCTGGTTCGATGCCGACACCTACTTGCGCATGACCAAGGCCCTCGACTACTACGACCCGGCGGCGGCGTGCGGCGGCGATCTCGCCGTCGCGCTGGCGCCGGCCGCGGCCAAGTTCCTCGTCGTGTCGTTTTCCACCGACTGGCGCTTCTCGCCGGCCCGCTCGCGCGAGATCGTCGCCGCGCTGGTGAAGAACGGCAAGGACGTCGCCTACGCCGAAATCGACAGCCAGCACGGCCACGATTCCTTCCTGATGGAAGATGCGCAGTACCACGGCATCATCGCCGCCTACCTGCGGAACGTAGCGACATGACGAACACTCTCGGCCGTCCGGACTTCGCTGCGATCGCCGGCTGGGTGCAGCCCGGCGAGAGCGTGCTCGACCTCGGCTGCGGCGACGGCGCGCTGCTCAAGCTGCTGCAGCAGGAACGCGGCGCGCGCTGCTGGGGCATCGAAATCGATCCGGCCGGCGTGCTCGCCGCGGTAGGCAATGGCGTCAATGTCATCCAGAGCAACCTCGAAGCGGGTCTGGCCGGCTTCGAGGACGGCGCCTTCGACCATGTCGTGCTGTCGCGCACGCTGCAAACGGTGCGCCACACCCAGGGCATACTCGCCGAGATGCTGCGCGTCGGTCGCGAGGCCGTGGTGTCCTTCCCCAACTTCGCCTACTGGAAGAACCGCATGGCGGTCATGGCCGGGCGCATGCCGGTCTCCGACGACCTGCCCTACCAGTGGTTCGACACGCCCAACGTGCGCTTCTTCACCATCGCCGATTTCGACGCGCTGTGCGACGAAATGGGCATCGTCGTGCGCGAGCGCATGGTGCTCGACGACAAGGGCCGCCTGATCGAAGAGGAACAGAACTTCCTCGGCAGCCTCGCGGTTTACCGCATCAAGCGCTGAACGCCGCCGTGCCGCTTCCTCCCTGGCTTGCCGTCCTGCTCACGCGCCGGATGCTGATCTGCGTCGCCACCGGCTTCACTTCGGGGCTGCCGCTGTTCTTCATCTTCAACCTGCTGCCGGCCTGGCTGAAGACCGAGGGGCTGGACCTCCGGGTGATCGGCGCTTTCGCGCTGATCCAGATTCCCTATACGTGGAAGTTTCTCTGGTCGCCCTTCCTCGACCGCTACGCGCTGCCCTTCCTCGGCCGCCGCCGCGGCTGGATGCTGCTGACCGCCGCCGGCGTGCTGGCGACGATAGGCCTGCTCGGCGAACGCTCGCCACGCGACGAACTGGGGACGGTCATCGTCCTCGCCGTCGCTCTGTCCTTTCTCTCGGCCACGCTCGATATCGTGCTCGACGCCTACCGGCGCGAACTGCTCGGCGAAAGCGAGCTCGGTCTGGGCAACGCCATCCACGTCAATGCCTACAAGGTGGCCGGGCTGGTGCCGGGTTCCCTGTCGCTGCTGCTGGCCGACGTGCTGGCGTGGAACCAGGTGTTCTGGATCACTTCCGCCTTCATGCTGCCGGGCATCGCGTTGGCGCTGTTCGTCGCCGAACCGCCGGCCGCCGCCGCGCCGAAAACCCTGCGCGCGGCCGTCGTCGAACCCTTCCGCGAATTCCTCGGCCGCCAGGGCTGGCGCGGCGCCCTGCTCACGCTGGCCTTCATCTTCTTCTACAAGCTCGGCGATTCGCTGTGCACTTCGCTGGCCACGCCCTTCTATCTGGAGATGGGTTTTTCCAAGACCGACATCGGTCTGGTCGCCAAGAACGCCGGCCTGTGGCCATCGGTGATCGGCGGCCTGCTCGGCGGCCTCTGGATGGTGCGCTTGGGCATCAACCGCGCGCTGTGGCTGTTCGGCCTGGTCCAGGCCGTCGCCATCCTCGGCTTCGCCTGGCTGGCCTGGGTCGGCGAGCACGACGTGATCGATGCGGCGGCTCGCCTGCAGCTCGCACTGGTGATCGGTCTCGAAGCGCTCGGTGTCGGTCTGGGTACTGCGGCCTTCGTCGCCTTCATCGCCCGCGCCACCCATCCGGCCTACACGGCGACGCAGTTCGCGCTGTTCACCAGCCTCGCCGCCGTGCCGCGCACCTTCATCAACGCCTCGGCGGGCTGGCTGGTGGGCCAGCTGGGCTGGACCGTCTTCTTCCTGCTCTGCTTCGTCCTGGCGCTGCCCGGCATGCTGCTGCTCCTGAAGGTGGCACCGTGGCAGGAGCGGCAGTATGATTCGCCATGAATCGTGGGTAAGCAATGGGACGTGAGCAATGAGCGACAGCCGGAACTGGGATGAAACGCAAGCCAGGTTGCTGAAGGACATCGAAGCCTTCTCGCGCAGCAAGCCGGATCTCGCCGCCGCCGATGCGGGTGCAACGGCCAGGCCGCGGCAGGCCGGTCTGCCGGCCATCGATGCGCAGGCCGCTTCGGCACAGCGTCAGGCGCCGGCCGAAAAACCGCAGACGCCTGCACCGCAGGCTGCGCCACCTGCCGCTCCGGCCGGCGGCCTGCTGGAAAAACTCAAACGCGAGGCCCTGGCCAAGCAGATGACCGAGAGCCAGCACTTCTCGCTCCAGGTGCAGAAGCAGCGCTTCATCAGCGAAGCCCTGGACGGCGCGTTTCACTACCTGCGCGAATTCTGCGAACAGCTGAACATCCTCAAGCCCGCCTATCCCCTGAGCTACAGCCTGATGAACGTCGTCAGCTTCGACCGGCTCGTCTGGCAGGAGGGGCGCGCCGACTTCCGCATGCTGCCCGGCGCCGCCGAGGACCGGCTCTACGAGCAGGTGACCCTGCGCTTCCGTCTCGCGTCCGGGCAGGAGCTGCGCGTCGAGCGGGAGAGCCCGGCGCACGAGGCCTTCCGCAATGCCCTGTTCGAGAACAACATAACCTTCAAGGAAGAAGGGGTACGCAACGACCGCGGCCACATCGCGCACATGTCGTTCGCCTTTCCCTGCGAGGTCAAGGCGGGGCTGATCTTCGTCGCCGATTACAAGGTCGGCGACATCCGCTTGCAACTGCGCAACCTCCAGCGCTTCGGCGCCACCGAATACCGTCTGCCGCCCGAGGCATTGACCCAGGAAGCCTTCGAGGAACTGGCCCACCTGCTGCTCGGCGAGCAAAGCCGCTTCGAGAAAATGTTCCGCCGCGTCGCCTGATTGGCGCAGGCGCAACAATTTATCGCGCGATCAAATGTTGCGTTCAACTTTTGTGTCCCTGCGTCGTTATACTGAATACGTCCGCTGTCTTTAAACGAAAGGAGTCGGACATGATCAGGGTGATGGACATGAGCACGGGCAAGATCATCGAAGACGAGTTCGGCCGCTTTGAAGACGAGGTGTTGAACGCCGAGTGGCTGCCGCCGCTGCCCGAGTTGCAACTGGGGCTGCAAGAGGTGAGTCATGCCCACCCGCCGCCCGGCGATGTCGATGCCGAATCCTATCTCGACAGGATTTACCGCAACCAGGAATAGCCGGTTCGTTCCTGCCCGATCCAGCGCCCGGCCGAGCCGGGCGTTTTGTTTTCCGGCGCCGGAAAACCGGCGGTTTACAGCGCGTGCAATCGGTCGCTGCGCGCGAAGCCGAGCAGCGGCGCTTCGATGCCGCGTCCCAGCGCGATCACCTTGAACAATTCGCCCATCTCGCCGGGCGCGATCAATACCTGCACTGCGCCAAGGGCCTTCGCCGCGGCCTCGCCGCCCTGCGTCTGGCGCACGGCCAACAGCTCGCCGATGCCGCAGTTCATCAGGAAGCTGGCCTGCGCGGTGTAGCCGAGCACGTCGAGTCCCGCGCCATGCGCCGCCTCGGCGATGGCGGTGAACTCGACATGAGTGGTGATGTCCGAAAGCCCCGGCCACCAGAACGGATTGTCGTGCGAGCGGTGGCGGTAGTGGCAGCGCAGCGTGCCGCCGTCGCGTTGCGCATGGTAGTACTCGTGGCGCGGCAGGCCGTAGTCGATCAGGATCAGCGCGCCCTTGGCCAGGCGCCGTCCCCACTCGGCCGTCCAGGCACGGGCGGCGAACGCCACCTCGCCGACATAGGGCGCCGTCACCGGCAGCAGCGCTGCCGCTGCCGTCAGATCGCCGGCAGCCGGCCGTTCGCTCCAGACGAATTCGCCGTCCGCATCGACGCCGACGCCGCGCTCCATCAATCCCTCCGTGCGCCAGGCCAGCACCTGCACCGGGATCGCATCGAGCAATTCGTTGGCGACCACGCAGCCCGAGAAGCCGGCCGGCATCGCATCCAGCCATTCGACGCGGCCGGCCAGTGCCGGCGCTTCGCGGGCGATGGTGTCGCGCTGGCGCGCGCGCAACTCGCCCGAGAGTTCGAGGATCAGGTAGCGTTCCGGTGCCGCATCGAGCGCGTCGAGCGCCGTCAGCAGGTCGGCGGCGAGCTGTCCGCTGCCGGCGCCGGCCTCCAGCACCACCGGCTGCGAGGCCGCCGTCACCTGCGCCACCTGCCGCGCCAGCGCCTGGCCGAACAGCGGCGTCAGTTCCGGCGCCGTGACGAAGTCGCCGTCGGCGCCGAACTTGTGCGAGCCGCCGGCGTAGTAGCCGAGCCCGGGCGCGTAGAGCGCCAGTTCCATGTAGCGGGCGAAGCTGATCCAGCCGTCGTGGGCGTTGATTTCGGCGGCGATGAGGGCGCATAGCGCGCGGCTGGCGGCCTGCGCGTCGGCGGAAGGTGTCGGCAGGGAATTATCCATAAGAACGGGATTGTGCCATCATCCGCCGCCATGACTTCCGCTCCCGACCACGAACGCCGCTTCGGCGGCATGGCGCGCCTCCACGGCGCCGAGAATGCCGCGCGCCTGCGCGCGGCCCACGTCTGCGTGATCGGCATCGGCGGCGTCGGTTCGTGGGCGGCCGAGGCGCTGGCGCGCTCGGGCATCGAGCGCCTGACGCTGATCGATCTCGACCATGTCGCCGAGTCGAACATCAACCGCCAGGTGCATGCGCTCGATGCCACGCTCGGCCAAGCCAAGGTGCTGGCGATGCGGGAGCGCATTGCCCAGATCAATCCGGCCTGCGAAGTGGTCTGCATCGAGGACTTCGTCACGCCGGAAAATGCGGCGACGCTGCTGCCGCCCTGTGACGCGGTGATCGACGCCATCGACCAGGTGCGCGCCAAGGCGGCGCTGATCGCGCATTGCAAGCGCGCCGGCATCGCGCTGGTGACGACGGGCGGCGCCGGCGGCCGCACCGACCCGGCGCAGCTGCGCGTCGAGGACCTGTCGCGCACGGTTCAGGACCCGCTGGCCTCGAAAGTCCGGGCGAAGCTGCGCAAGGAATACGGTTTCCCGCGCGAGCCGAAGAAGAAGTTCGGCGTCGATTGCGTCTATTCGGCCGAGGCCATCCAGAGGCCGCAAGCCGCTGCCTGCGATGTCGACGCGGCCGGCCTGCACGGCCTCAGTTGCGCCGGCTACGGCTCCTCGGTCTGCGTCACCGCGGCGTTCGGTTTCGCCGCCGCCGCCCGCGTGCAGGCGCTTATACTTCGTCCATGAACGAACCCCCTGTCGTCCTGATCACCGGCGGTGCGCGCCGCGTCGGCGCCGCGATCGCACGTACCCTGCACGCGGCCGGCGCCCGCGTCGTCGTGCATTACCGCGCATCCGGCGCGGAGGCCGAACAACTGGCCGCCGAGTTGAACGCGCTGCGGCCCGCTTCGGCGGCGACCGCGCAGGCGGATTTGCGCGCGGCCGGCGCGCCGGGCCACTTGGTGGACACCGTCCTGGCCCGCTTCGGCCGGCTCGACGCGCTGGTCAACAGCGCGTCGAGTTTCTTCGCCACGCCGCTCGGCGCCATCGACGAAGCAGCCTGGGACGACCTCATGGGCAGCAACCTGAAAGGCCCGCTGTTCCTGTCGCAGGCGGCGGCGCCGCATCTGCGCACGACTGGCGGCGCCATCGTCAACATCACCGACGTGCATGCCGAGCGGCCGCTCAAGGGCTATCCGCTCTACTGCGCCGCCAAGGCCGGCCTGCTGGGGCTGACGCGGGCGCTGGCCGTCGAGCTGGGGCCGCAGGTGCGCGTCAATGCCGTCGCTCCCGGCCCCATCGAGTGGCCCGAAAACAGCGTCGACTTTCCGCCCGCCGAGCGCGCCGCCATCGTCGCCCATACGCTGCTCGACCGTATCGGTTCCCCGGCCGACATCGCGCGCACCGTCAAATTCCTCATTTTCGATTCACCCTATATCACCGGCCAGGTCATCAACGTCGATGGCGGGCGCACGGCACATCTATGACGACCACTTCACGCCAGGCCGACAAGGCCGCCTTCGAATCCAACAAGCTCGCCAAGCGCCTGCGCCGCGAGGTCGGCCAGGCCATCGCCGATTTCAACATGATCGAGGCGGGCGACCGCGTCATGGTCTGCCTGTCGGGCGGCAAGGATTCCTTCGGCCTGCTCGACGTCCTGCTGTTCCTGCGCGAGAAGGCGCCGATCGACTTCGAAATCGTCGCCGTGAACCTCGACCAGAAGCAACCCGGTTTTCCGGAACATGTGCTGCCGGCTTACCTCAAGGAACTCGGCATTCCCTTTCACATCGAGGAAGAGGATACCTATTCCATCGTCAAGCGCGTGATTCCCGAGGGCAAGACCACCTGCTCGCTGTGTTCGCGCCTGCGCCGCGGCGTCCTTTACCGCGTCGCAGGCGAGCTGGGCGCCACCAAGATCGCGCTCGGCCATCACCGCGACGACATCCTCGCCACGCTGTTCCTCAACATGTTCTTCGGCGGCCGGCTCAAGTCCATGCCGCCCAAGCTGGTGTCGGACGACGGCAAGCACATGGTGATCCGTCCGCTCGCCTATTGCCGCGAGAAGGACCTGGCGGCCTGGGCCGAAGTGCGTGCTTTCCCCATCATTCCCTGCAACCTCTGCGGCAGCCAGCCGAATCTCCAGCGCCAGCAGGTCAAGCAGATGCTGGTCGATTGGGAGAAGCGCTTCCCCGGCCGCGTCGAGACGATGTTCCGCAGCCTCACGCATGTCGTGCCCTCGCATCTGCTCGACGCCAACTTGTTCGATTTCCGTAATCTCGCCGTGACGGGAACGCCGGACCCGGAAGGCGACCTGGCTTTCGACGCCGAGGAATTCCCGCTGCCCGCCGTGGTGCCCGTCGCCTTCGCCGAATGACCGTCCGGCGGTGATTTGCTATGATCGACGGCCCCGTTTTCTGACTTTCCGTCGCCCATTCCCATGACCCTCATCGCCCCGCCGCAGAAGATCGCCTCCTTCCACCCGCCCATGCGCACGCTGATGGGGCCGGGGCCGTCCGACATTCATCCGCGCGTGATCGCCGCCCTCGGCCAGCCGGTGATCGGCCACCTCGATCCGGCCTGCGTCGGCATGATGGACGAACTGAAGGAGTTGCTGCGCTACGCCTTCCAGACGAAGAACGCGCTGACGTTCTCGGTCTCCGGTCCGGGTTCCGTGGGCATGGAAACCTGCTTCGTCAATCTGGTCGAGCCGGGCGACAAGGTCATCGTCTGCCGCAACGGCGTGTTCGGCGGTCGCATGGTCGAGAACGTCCAGCGCGCTGGCGGCGTGGCAGTGGTAGTCGACGACGCCTGGGGCGAGCCGGTCGATCCGCAGAAGGTCGCCGATGCGCTGAAGGCCAATCCGGATGCCAAGGTCGTCGCCTTCGTCCACGCCGAGACGTCTACCGGCGCGCAGTCGGACGCCGCGGCGCTGGCGGCGCTGGCGCGCGAGCACGATTGCCTGACGATCGCCGACACGGTGACGTCGCTGGGCGGCACCCCGGTGCTGATCGACGCCTGGGGCGTGGACGCCACCTACTCCGGCAGCCAGAAATGCCTGTCCTGCACGCCGGGCCTGTCGCCGGTGTCGTTCAGCGAGCGCGCGGTGGAACGCATCAAGGCGCGCAAGACCAAGGTGCAGAGCTGGTTCATGGATCTGAACCTGGTGCTCGAATACTGGGGCGGCGCGACCAAGCGCACCTATCATCACACGGCGCCGGTCAACAGTCTTTACGCCCTGCACGAAGCGCTGGTGATGCTGCGCGAGGAAGGCCTGGAGCATTCCTGGGCGCGCCACCGCAACCATCACCTGGCGCTGAAGGCCGGCCTCGAAGCCATGGGCATGAAGTTCGTCGTGCGCGAAGGTGCGCGCCTGCCGCAGCTCAACGCCGTGTATGTGCCGGAAGGCGTTGCCGATGCCGAGGTGCGCACGCGTCTGCTCGGCGAATTCAACCTCGAAATCGGCGCCGGCCTCGGCCCGCTCGCTGGCAAGGTCTGGCGCTTCGGCCTCATGGGCCATTCGTGCCGGCCGGAAAACGTCATGCTGTGCCTCTCGGCGCTGGGTTCGGTACTGTCCGACATGGGTCATGCGGTGGAAGTCGGCCAGGGCGAGGCGGCCGCGCATCATGTCTATGCCGCGCAGCACGCCGAAGCGGCGAAGATCAAGGTCGTCCGGCGCCAGGTCGCATGAGTGCGGCGCCGAAAGACCTCTGCGTTCTTTTCGGCGATGTTTCCGGCAGTACGCGGCTTTACGAAAAACTCGGCGACACCGAGGCCCTGCATGCCGTCGAGCGCTGCCTGAACCGCATGGAGCGGGCTTGCGCGGCGCACGGCGGCCGCGTCGTCAAGACCATCGGCGACGAGATCATGGCGGTCTTCGACAGTCCCGCCGCCGGCATGCAGGCGGCCTGCGAGATGCAGCGCCGCATCGACGACCTGCCGCCGGTTTCCGGCGTGAAAATGGCGATCCGCATCGGCTTCCACTTCGGCCCGGCGCTGGTCGAACACAACGACGTCTTCGGCGACACGGTCAATATCGCATCGCGCATGGCCGGGCTCGCCAAGGCCGGCCAGATCGTCGCCACGGAAGATACGGTGCTCCTGTTGCCGCCCGAGCAGCAGGCATCGACGCGCGACATCGACGCCCTGACGATCAAGGGCAAGAGCGACAAGTTGCGCGTCTTCGAGATCATCTGGCAGGAGAACGTTGACCTGACCATGAAATCGGCCAGCATCGCCCCGCTCGCCACCCATGTGGTGCTGCTGAAGCTGCGCCACGGCAGCGAGGAACTGGTGCTCGGCCCCTCGCGCCCGCTGGCCACCCTCGGTCGCGACCTCGCCTGCGACATCGTTATCCGCGACCCGCGCGCTTCCCGCACGCACGGCCGCATCGAATTCCGGCGCGACAAGTTCGTGCTTGCGGACCAGAGCACCAATGGCACCTATGTCACTTTCCAGGGCGAGGCGGAGTTCGTGTTGAAGCGCGAGGAAGTCATCCTGCGCAGCCGCGGCCGCATCGTCTTCGGCCACGCCTTCGCGCCGGACGTGACCGAGGTCGTCGAATTCGTCGTCGATGCCTGAGGCCGGCGGGGGACGAAAAAAGCCGGCATCGAGCCGGCTTTTTTTCGTCCGGAAGAAACGCTTACTTGGCGCCCTTGGCGTCGGCTTCGCACTTCTTCATGAAAGCACCCTTGGCGGCACCGGCCAGCGGCTTGCCGTTCTTGCCGACAGCCTTGCCTTCGCAGCCGGAGGCCATGGCGGCTTCGGCCGGCTTGCCGTCCGCCGCGCACTTCTTCATGAACGTACTCTTGGCGGCGCCGGCCAGCGGCTTGCCGTTCTTGCCAACGGCCCGGGCTTCGCAATCGCCGGTCGGGGCGGCGGCCGGAGCGGCGGCCGGCGCTGCCGGTTTGGCTTCGACCTTGGTCGGGGCGGGCGCCTGGGCCAGCGCGACATTCATGGCGAAAAGGGAGGCCAGCGCGGTGACGAGCAGTTTGTTCATGGTGCATTCTCCTGTGTGGTGTGATCGCGGCGCAGGCCGCAGGCAGACTAACGCCCGATCATGACGATCAGTTGACGCTGCTGTCGTCGCCGTTTTCGAGAGCCTGCTGCTGGCGGTCGAGAAATTCCTGCATGCTGTCGATGCCGCGCAGGTAGAGGATGGTCGCCCGCACCGCCGCTTCGAGCAGCACGGCGAGGTTGCGGCCGGCGGCGACCGGCAGGACGACCTTGCGGATCGGCACGCCGAGGATGGTCTCGGTGTGCGCGTCGAGCGGCAGGCGCGCCATTTCGGGCACGCCGGGGTGCGGGCGCTGCAGGTGCACGATGAGCTTGAGCTTCATCTTGCGCCGGCAGGCGGTTTCGCCGAAGACGGTGCGGATGTTGAGCAGGCCGAGGCCGCGCACTTCGAGGAAGTCCTTGAGCAGTTCGGGGCAGCGACCTTCGAGCGCATCGGGGGCGACGCGCGAGACTTCGACGACGTCGTCGGCGACGAGGCCGTGGCCGCGCGAAATCAGCTCCAGGCCGAGTTCGCTTTTCCCCACGCCGGAATCGCCGGTGATCAGCACGCCCATGCCGAGCACGTCCATGAAGACGCCGTGCAGCGTGATGGTTTCGGCCAGGTAGCGCGAGACGTAGAGGCGCAGGGCATCGATGACGGCGGCGGCGGGCTGCGGCGTCGTGAACAGCGGCGTGTCGCTCGATTCGCAGGCCGCGCGGATGAGGTCGATGACTTCGCAGCCGTCGGCGACGATCAGGGCCGGCGGCCTGGCGGCGATGATCTCGTGGATATGGTGACTCATCTTGTCGGCCGAGTGCTGCGACGTCCAGGTGATTTCGGGCGAGCCGAGCACCTGCAGCCGGTCGGGATGGATCAGGTTCAGGTGGCCGACGAGGTCGGCCGGCGAGACGTCGTCGCGCGTGACGGAAACGACGCGGTTCAGGGTGCCGCAGACCCAGGAGAGCTGCAACCGGCTGCGGTTGCGCTCGAACAGCTGGGCGATGATCAGTTGGCGGACTGCCACTGCACGAAAAGGGTGTGGATGGCGGCGGCGTCGGCGGCGGCCGACAACTGCTCGCGGAAAGCCCGGTCGGAAAACATCTGGGCGAGTTCGGACAGCAGCTGCAGGTGATGCTCGGTGGCCGCTTCCGGCACCAGCAGCACGAACAGCAGGTCCACCGGCTTGCCGTCGGGGGCGTCGAACTGCACCGGTGTGGCGAGGCGCAGGAAGGCGCCCTTGGCATCCTTCAGGCCCTTGATGCGGCCGTGGGGAATAGCGATGCCCTGGCCGAGTCCCGTCGAGCCCAGCTTCTCGCGGGCGAAAAGGGCATCGTAGACCTGGCTGCGGCCTATGCCCTGGTTGTTCTCGAACAGCAGGCCGGCCTGCTCGAAAACGCGCTTTTTGCTGCTCGCATCGAGATCGACGACGACGCTCTCGGGCGGCAGGAGTTTGGCAATCTGGTTCATGCGTGGAATCCCGGCACCGGAAGTGGGGCTTTCCGGATTGGGGGCGGAGTATATACCTCGCCCCCACCGCGCGGAATCGCTATTCTTCGGTGGTTGCCCGCTTGTCGTGCTGATGGTTGCCCTGCTTTTCCTTGTGCTTGACGACCTGGCGGTCGAGCTTGTCGGCAACGGCGTCGATGGCGGCGTAGAGGTCGGCGTCCTCGCACTCGGCGAAGATGTCCTTGCCTTTGACGTGCAGCGTCACCTCGGCTTTCTGTTTCAGCTTGGCCACTGACAGGATCACGTGGACGCTGGTGACATGATCGAAGTGCCGGATCACGCGGTCGAGTTTGCCGGTGACGTAATCGTGCAGAGCGGGAGTGACTTCTACGTGATGTCCGGTAATTTTCATGTTCATGATGTCTCCTTAGAGCGTCTTTCTCAGGTTAACCGGCGGGATGGTCAGGGATTCGCGATACTTGGCGACGGTGCGCCGCGCGACGACGATGCCCTGCTCGCCGAGGATCTCCGCGATTTTGGCGTCCGACAACGGCTTGTGGCCGTCCTCGGCGCTGACCAGTTGCTTGATGAGCGCCCGGATCGCGGTTGAAGAGGCAGCGCCGCCGGTGTCGGTGGCGACGTGGCTGCCGAAAAAATACTTGAGTTCGTAAATGCCGCGCGGACTGGCGAGGTACTTCTGCGTCGTCACGCGCGAGATGGTCGACTCGTGGAGTTCGACAGTCTCGGCGATCTCGCGCAGCGTCAGCGGCCGCATGGCGACTTCGCCGTGGTCGAAGAAGGCGCGCTGGCGCTCGACGATGGCCTGCGTCACGCGCAGGATGGTGTCGAAGCGCTGCTGCACGTTCTTGATCAGCCACTTGGCTTCCTGCAATT
>CAZWFC010000076.1:0-14242 GCA_964632965.1 uncultured Rhodocyclaceae bacterium | reverse complement strand
CATGCCGCTGTGGCCCATGGCGATGCCGTCGTCGATGGCGATGGTGTTGAACTCCTTGGCCACGCCGCCGGCCGCCTCGATCTCGCGCGCCACCAGCTGGCCCATGTCCTTCAGGTGCACATGGCCCGGCACGAACTGGGTGAAGGAATTGACCACCGCAATGATCGGCTTGCCGAAGTCGCCGTCCTTCATGCCGGTGGCGCGCCACAGCGCGCGCGCGCCGGCCATGTTGCGGCCGTGGGTGGAAGTGCGGGAACGGTATTGGGGCATGGTCTGTCTCCTGCGGGGCGGCGGTGCTCGGAACGAACTATCAATTCTAGCCCAAGCGCAGCCATGCCAAGCCGGACAAGCAGCCGACCGGCACCGGATTCCTGCGCGCAAGCGCAGAAGGTGGTGTTTAATTGGGCCATCATGACGATCAGACGCGACACCGGCGACGAAAGCAGGACGGCAGCCCCGCAGCAGCCGAACCGGTCCGCCTCGGTACGCGCGAACCTCATCGGACTCGTCGTCGCCTGCCTGCTGCCGGGCGCGATCGCCTCGGCGGTCGTTCTCGGCAATTTCTATGTCAGCGGACGCGCCCAGCTCGAACGCGACACGATACAGACGGCGCGCGCCCTGATGCAGGCCGTGGACGGCACGCTCGTCAAGGCCGAGACCGCCGCGCAGGCGCTCGCGACATCGGAGCATCTGGCAGCGCCCGACCTGGCGGCGTTTTACGCCCAGGCGAGAAACCTGCTGCAAAAAATCGACGTCGGCAACAACTTCGTTCTCAGCGACGCGACCGGGCAGCAACTCGTCAATACCCTGCGGCCGTTTCCCGGCCCCCTGCCGCGCCACGGCAACCCGGAGCAATTGCACCGCGTCTTCGAGACCGGGCGCCCCGTCGTCTCCGACATCTATATCGGCGGCGTGCTGCGCCGGCCGGTGATGAGCATCGACGTCCCCGTGCCGAAGAACGGCAAGGTCGCCTACGACCTCAGCGTCGGCCTTTTCCCCGAGCGCCTGGACAAGATCCTGAGCGCACAACGGCTGCCGCCCGACTGGGTGGTGTCGGTGTTCGACAGCCAGGGCGTGATCGTCGCCCGCACCCACGCAGCGGAAAAGTTCGTCGGCCGGAAAGGCGCGCCGGCCCTGGTGCAACGCATGACGGAAGTCGGCGAGGATGTGATCGAAACCACGACGCTCGAAGGCATTCCGGTCTCCGCCATCTTCAGCCGTTCGGCGGTATCGGGCTGGACGGTGGCCATCGGCATCCCGGCGCAGACGTTCGCGACGGCGTTGCGGCAACGTTTCGTGCAACTGCTGATCGCCGTCGCGGTCCTCCTCGCCGGCGGCATCGCCCTGGCCCTGCTCCTCGGCGAACGCATCGCCCGCTCGATACGCGCGCTCACCGCTCCGGCCCTGGCCCTGGGCAGCGGCGAACCCGTCGCCATCCCCCGCGTCCACCTGCGGGAAGCGGCCGAAGTCGCCGCGGCGATCGGCACGGCCGCCGACCTGATCGCACGGCGCACGATGGAACTGGAGGCCTCCAACAAGGAATTGGAAGAACTGTCCTACGCCATTTCCCACGACCTGACCACGCCCCTGCGGGCCATCGCCGGCTTTTCCCAGATCATCGCGGAAGAGCATGGCAGCCAGATCGATGCCGAGGGACTGCGCCTGCTCGACCGGGTGCGCAAGAACACCGTGCGCATGGGACGCCTGATCGACAGCCTCACCGGCTACATCAGCATCATGCGCCGCAGCCTCGTGGCCGAAACGGTGAATGTGAGCCAGTTGGTCAACGAGGTATTCGAGGAATTGCGCGCCGCGGCGCCCGAGCGCGCGCTGCGCCTGCAGGCGGACGGCCTGCCCCCGGCCCGCGGCGACCGGGCCATGCTGCGCTGGGTGCTGGAAATCATCCTGTCCAATTCCATCAAGTTCATTCCGCCGTCTTCTGCCGGCGTGATCGTCGTGACGGGAGAGATCAGCGGCGCGGAAACCGTCTATCACGTCAGCGACAACGGCGTCGGTTTCGACATGCGTTACGCCGACAAGCTGTTCGAGGTGTTCGAACGGCTCCATTCGCCGGGGGAGTTCGAAGGCGCAGGCATCGGGCTGGCGATCGTGAAGCGCATCGTCGGCCGCCACGGCGGCCGGGTGTGGGCCGAGGGCAGGGTCGGCGCGGGAGCGACGATCCATTTCGCCCTGCCGCAGTGAACCTCGGCGCGCCGGAAGCCGGCCGGCGGAACGGCGCCCGCGGAAAATATTTCCGCACGGCGCACGGCGCGCCGGACACTCATGTCATAGTACGGCTGCACTGAAAACCTGGATTCGCCTGGTTCCCCGGCCTTCGGGATCAGGCATAGCGGAGACGCCACGAACATGCTGCTTGCTCGCGGAGGGCGGCGCCCGGAGAGCGGTTTCACGTCGCTCGGGGCGCACCTCACCCGGATTCTGCTGCTGGCATTGCTGCTGCCGACAGCGCTGATCGCCTGGATCGCTTACGACCAGATGGTCGATACCATACGGACGGACCGCATCCGCACGGTCGGCTATGTCGCCGAGGCGCGGCACGAGCAATTGACGCGGGTGTTGCGCCGGGCCAACGGCCGCGCGGAAGCCTTCCTCGGGGATGTGCGCGGCCACTGCGGGCAGCTCGCAGCCCATCGCGGCTGCTGGCAACAGGCCGTAAAGGTCTTCATCCACAGCGAAGGGGCGCTCGGCGCGACGCTCGGCGACCGCGAAGACGGCCATCTTGCCGTCGGCGACTCCGCGCTGCCGCACGACGCGATTCCATCATTGCCGCCGGGGCAGCTGGCCCGATTCACGGAACGCGCGCCGGGCACCGAACGCCAATACGTCATCGTGATCGCCGCCCCGGACACCGGCCTGCGCATGGCCGTCACCTATCCGGTGCGGATGATCCAGTCCGTCTTTGCAACCCACCCCGCCCTGGGAAGCTCCGGCGAGAACTTCCTTGCCGACGACGAGGGCTTCTTCATCACCAACGCGCGCTATCCGTCCGTGCAGGGGCACAGCCATCCGATTTCCGCCGCGCCGATGCGGCGCTGCCTGACGCCCGAAAACGCCGCAACGCTCGATCTCGATTACCGCGATGTGCCGATCATCCACGGCTTCCGTTTCGTGCCGGAAATCGGCGGCGGCTGCATCATGGCCCATATCGACCAGGCCGAAGCCTTCGCGCCGATCGAAAACCTGAAACGCCGGGTTCTCCTGGCCATGCTGGCTTTCTCGCTATTGGCCGTCGTCGCGGCAAGAACCATCGCCGGAAGGATCGCCGAGCCCATCAAACAACTGACCGCCGTGGCCCGGCGCATCGCCGCCGGGAATCTTGCGGTGCGGGCCACACCGGCGGGATACGGCGAAGTGGCCGAACTCACCTCCGCCTTCAACGCGCTGACCGACCAGCTGGCGCAAACCAATGCCGGCCTGGAACAGCGGGTACTGGAACGGACCGAATCCCTGCACGCCACCGCGCACCGGTTGAACGAGGCCGAGCGCATCGCCCACGTGGGAAGCTGGTCGCTGGACCACGGCAGCGGAAAACTCGACTGGTCGGACGAGGTGTTCCGCATTTTCGAGATCGACCCGCACCGCTTCGGCGCCACCTACGAAGCCTTTCTCGATGCCATTCATCCCGACGACCGCGAAGCGGTCGGGCGGGCCTACGAAAACTCCCTCACGACGCATACGCCTTACGAGATCACCCATCGGCTGCGCATGAAGGACGGGCGCATCAAGTGGGTGCACGAGAAATGCGCGTTCGACTTCGACGCGACGGGCAAGCCGTTGCGCTCCTACGGCATGGTGCAGGACATCACCGCACGCAAACGGGCCGAGATCGAACTGCGCATCGCCGCGGCCGCCTTCGAATCCGGCGAGGGCATGCTGGTTACCGATGCCGACAGCACGATTCTGCGGGTCAATCGGGCCTTTACCGAGATTACCGGCTACACGGCGGACGAAGTCGTCGGCAAGACGCCGCGCCTGTTCAAGTCGAGCCGTCACGACGCGGAGTTCTATCGCCGGATGTGGGAAACCATAGACCGCACCGGCGGTTGGCAGGGGGAAATCTGGGACCGGCGCAAGAACGGCGAGGAATACCCGAAATGGCTGACCATCACGGCGGTGAAGGATGCCGACGGCGTCGTCACCCACTACGTCGGCGCCCATCACGACATCACCGAACGCAAGCTGGCGGAAGAAAAGATCAGGGCGCTGGCCTTCTTCGATCCGCTCACTGGCCTGCCCAACCGGACGCTGCTGCTGGACCGGCTGCAGCAGGCGATGACGGCCAGTACCCGCAGCGGGAGCTTCGGCGCGCTGCTGTTCATCGATCTCGACAAATTCAAACTGCTCAACGACACACTCGGCCACGACATGGGCGACCTGCTGCTGAAACAGGTCGCCGAACGCCTGGCCACCTGCGTGCGCGGCGCAGACACCGTGGCGCGTCTGGGGGGCGATGAATTCGTGGTGCTGCTCTCGGGCCTGAGCATGGGCGCCGCCGATGCATCCGCCCAGGCCGAATCCGTCGGCGGCAAAATTCTGGCGGCGCTCAACCGGCCCTACCCGCTCAGGGAAATCGCGTACCGCAATACGCCGAGCATCGGTGCGACCCTGTTCCGGGGCGAGCAAACGACGATAGACGCCTTGCTGAAGCAGGCCGACCTTGCCATGTACCAGGCCAAGGCGGCCGGCCGCAACGCGATCCGTTTTTTCAAAGCGGAGGATCATGGCGTCTGAGCATGCTTCTGGCGCGATAATGCGGGCCATGAAACCGCCATCCCACGCCCGCCGATGCTGATCCATCCCCAGTTCGACCCCGTTGCCGTCGCCATCGGCCCGCTTGCCGTGCGCTGGTACGGCCTCATGTACCTGGCCGGCTTCATGGCCTTTCTCTTTCTCGGCAAGCGGCGCGCACGGACGCAGCCGTGGCACGGCGTCACACCGGAAGACATGGACGACCTGCTCACCTACGGCGTCTTCGGCGTCATCCTCGGCGGCCGGCTCGGCCAGGTGCTGTTCTACGAACCCGGCCATTACTTCGCCCATCCGCTGGAGATACTCGCCGTCTGGAAAGGCGGCATGAGCTTCCACGGCGGTTTCCTCGGCGTCGCCGCAGCCATGGCGCTGTGGGGCCGCCGGCGCGGCAGGACTTTCCTCGAAGTCACCGATTTCATCGTGCCGCTGGTGCCGCTCGGCCTCATGGCGGGGCGCATCGGCAACTTCATCAACGGCGAACTGTGGGGCCGCGTCGCCGACCCGTCCCTGCCCTGGGCAATGGTGTTCCCGCAGGTCGATGCCCTGCCGCGCCACCCCTCGCCGCTGTATCAGGCGGCGGGCGAAGGCCTGCTGCTGTTCCTGCTGCTGTGGTGGTATTCCGCGCGCCGGCGTCCGCTCGGCGCGGTGTCGGGCATGTTCCTGATCGGCTACGGCCTGCTGCGCTTCGGCGCCGAATATTTCCGCGAACCCGATGCCGGCGTGTTCGGCTTCTCCTACACCGTCAGCATGGGGCAGTGGCTGAGCCTGCCGATGATCCTTGTCGGAATCTATTTGCTAACCAGAGGGAAAACAAAATGAGCGTAGACACGCCAATCCGGCCGTTCAAGGTACTGGGCATCCAGCAGATCGCCATCGGCGGCCCGAGCAAGGACCGCTTGCGCACGCTGTGGATCGACATGTTCGGCCTCACCGTCACCGGCAATTTCGTCAGCGAGCGCGAAAACGTGGACGAGGACATCGCCGCCATCGGCAGCGGCCCGTTCAAGGTCGAGGTCGACCTGATGCAGCCGCTCGATCCCGAGAAAAAGCCGGCGGTGCACGCCACTCCGCTCAACCACGTCGGCCTCTGGATCGACGACCTGCCCAAGGCCGTCGAGTGGCTGACGGCGCAGGGCGTGCGCTTCGCGCCGGGCGGCATCCGCAAGGGTGCGGCCGGTTTCGACATCACCTTTTTGCACCCCAAGGCCAGCGACGAATTCCCGATCGCCGGCGAAGGCGTGCTGATCGAACTCGTGCAGGCGCCGCCGGAAGTGGTCGCCGCATTCACCAAGATGGGAGCCTGAGATGCTGTTCGACACCTATGGCAACGGCAGCGTGACGCTGAAGAACCGCATCGTCATGGCGCCGATGACGCGCTGCCGCTGCGACCACCGCGACGCCGTGCCGAACGACATGGTGGCCGAGTACTACCGCCAGCGCGCCACGGCCGGTCTCATCATTTCCGAGGGCGTGCCGGTATCCGACCGGGCGCGCGGCTATCTCGGCACGGCGGCGCTCTGGAACGATGCGCAGGCCGCCGGCTGGCAGAAGGTCAACGCCGGCGAGCACCAGGCCGGCGGCGCGATCTTCGCCCAGCTCTGGCATTGCGGCCGCATCGGGCACTCCAAGCTGCATGCCGACGGCAGCCGCCCGGCCGGCGTCTCGGCCAAGGCGGCGGCGGCGCAGACCTTCATCATCGACAACGGCCAGCCGGTGATGGCCGACTGCGAAGCGCCGGAGCCGATGAGCACTGCCGACATCAAGGGCGTGATCGCCGACTTCGCCCGCGCCGCGCGCCTGGCCAGGGAGGCCGGCTTCGACGGCGTCGAGATCCACGGCGCCAACGGCTACCTGTTCGACCAGTTCCGCTGTCCGATTCTCAACGACCGCGACGACGCCTACGGCGGCTCACTGGCGAACCGCTACCGCCTGCTGCTCGAAGTCGTCGATGCCGTGGCGGCGGAAATCGATCCGGCGCGCATCGCCGTGCGCCAGTCGCCCTACGGCAATTTCAACGACATGCAGCCGGACCCCGATCCGCTCGGCACCTATACCTTCATCGCCCGCGAACTCGACCGGCGCGGCGTCGGCTTCCTGCACATCTACGATCAGAGCGGCACCTGGATACACGACGCCGCCCATCCGCTGATGGCGGCGCTGCGCGCGGCCTACCGCGGCGCCATCATCGCCTGCGGCGGCTTCAAGCGCGAGGAGGCCGAAGGCATCCTCGCCCGCGGCCACGCCGAACTGGTGGCCATCGGCAAGCCCTTCGTCTCGAATCCCGACCTCGTCGCCCGCCTGAAAAGCGGCGCCGAACTTGCGCCCTGGGATGCCGACACCTTCTATGCCGGCGGCGAGAAGGGCTACATCGACTACCCGGCTCTGGGATGAGCACGACGCCATGAGCAACGACACCGTTCTACTCGACATCGACGGCGCCATCGCCACCCTGACGCTGAACCGCCCGCAGGCCCTCAACGCGCTCGACCTGGCGATGAGCGCCGCCTTGCGCGACCTCACCGAGCAAGTGGAGCACGACGCCGCCGTGCGCGTCGTCGTCCTGCGCGGTGCCGGTGCCCACTTCATGGCCGGCGGCGACATCAAGTGGTTCCACGGCCTGCTCGATGCACCGGCGGCCGAGCGCCGCTCGCGCTTCGAGCGGCTGATCGGCGAGGTCCATGGTTCGGTGCTCCGTCTGCGGCGCATGGGAAAACCCGTGCTCGCCAGCGTGCAGGGCGCCGCCGCCGGCTTCGGCCTGTCGCTGATGAATGCCTGCGATCTCGCCATCGCCGCGGACGATGCCTATTTCACGCTCGCCTACTGCCACCTCGGCACGTCGCCCGACGGCGGCGCCACCTTCGGCCTGCCGCGCCTGGTCGGCGCCAAGCAGGCGATGGAAATCGCGCTGCTCGGCGACCGCTTCGACGCCAGGCGCGCCCTTGAACTGGGTCTGGTCAATCGCGTCGTGCCGGCCGCCGACCTCGCCGCCGAGACGCGCAAACTGGCCGAACGCCTGGCCGCCGGACCGACCGCGGCCTACGCCAAAACCAAGCGGCTGATCAACGAATCCGTCAATTGCACGCTGACGGAGCAGTTGCAGGCCGAACAGGACAGTTTCGCCGCCTCCGCGCTGACGGCCGATTTCGCCGAGGGCGTGCGCGCCTTCGTCGAGAAACGCAAGCCACGGTTCAGCGGCGGCTGATGAATTCGGCGCGTGCGCTGCCGGTGCCGACTGAACTACACTAGCGTCCTTGCATTACCCGCTCAAGCGCCGCATCCCCGGTGCGCCCGGCGGCAAGATCCGCTCTTTCACCGCAATCTTTCGTAGGAACTTACCATGCTGCATATCGGCAGAATCGATGAATTGGTCGTGATCCAGATTACCGACGACAAGGGCGCCGTCACCGGACAGGCGCAACTGACCGCCGAAACGGCCAACCTGGTTACCAGGCGCATCATGGATGCGGTCAAGGAAATCGATGCCGCCAAGGCGCTCGACGCCAAATCGGCCAAATCCAAGAAGAAATGAGTTCCGCCGCACCCCAGGTGCGGGCGATGGCGACTGCGTCAGGCCTCCAACATGTTGCCTGACCTGCCGCCTTTGCCTCCGGACGCCGCACCGGCACTGGCGCTCAGCCTGGAACTGAAACGCAACAACCTGATGCCGGGACGCAATTCGCCGCCCACCTTGCAGTGTTTCGTCCGGGAAGCCGACCGTCACAGCATCGACCCCTATGTGCTGCTCGCCGTCATGAAAACGGAGGGCGGACGTCCGGGGGAACTGGCCTTGAACCACAACGGCACCGTCGATCTCGGGCCCATGAGCATCAACACGGTCTGGCTGCCCAGCCTCGCCCGGCACTACCGGACGACGGAACGGGAACTCAGGCATCGCCTCGCCAGCGACGGTTGCGCCAACGTAGCCGCCGCCGCACTGATACTCGGGCGCAAAATCGCGGCGAGCGGCGACGTCTGGGAAGGCGTCGCCAACTATCATTCGAGCAATCCGGCCCTGCAGGGCCGCTATCTGATGCGGGTGCATGCCAGCCTGAGCCGCATCGTCGCCCGGCTCGGCGCAGCGCTGCGCTGACCTGCGATCAGGCGGCCGCGCGGCTCCTGAGCAGCTTCTCGAAGTCCGCCGCCGGCATGGCCTTGGCGAACAGGAAGCCCTGCATGTAGTCGCAGCCGGCAGCGATCAGGTAGTCGCGCTGGACCTCGGTCTCGACACCCTCGGCCACCACCTTGAGGCCCAGCTTGTGCGCCATGACGACGATGGCCTCGGCCAGCGCCCGGTCGTCGCTGTCGGAAGCGATGTCCATGACGAAGCTGCGGTCGATCTTGAGGAAGTCGATGTCGAACTTCTGCAGGTAGGACAGGGACGAATAGCCGGTGCCGAAATCGTCAATGGCGATGGTGATGCCCGCCGCGCGGAAGCGGCGCAGCTTGGCCGGCACATCCTCGTGGGACTCCATCAGCAGACCTTCGGTAACCTCGATCACCAAACACTCGGGCGGCAGTTCCTTGTGGGTCAGGTAGTCGAGCCAGGTCTCCTGGCTGTTGCCGACCATGAACTGGCGCGGCGACTTGTTGACGGCGATCTGCAGCGGCGTCAGGCCCGCATCGCGCCACGCCTTGGCCTGGTCGACCACCTGGCGGAACACCCAGTCGCCGATCTCCTGGATCAGGCCGACCTCTTCGGCGAGGGGAATGAACACGGCGGGGCTGACCATGCCGCGCTCGGGATGGTGCCAGCGCAGCAGGGCTTCGGCCTTTTCGACGCGGCCGGTCTTCAGATCGACGATGGGCTGGAAATAGACCTCGAACTGCCCGTCGGCCAGGGCGTGGCGCAAATCCTTGAGCAACGACAGGCGGACATGGGCCGCCTCCTGCATTTCCTGCGTGAACCACGAGACGCCGCCGCGCCCCTGCTTCTTCGCGACGTACATCGCCTCTTCCGCGTTCTTCAGCAGGGTCTCCATGTCCTCGGCATCGTTCGGGTACAACGTGATGCCGACGCAGGCGGAGATGTAGGCCGCTTCCTTTTCGACCGACAGCGGTTCGGCGAGTTTCTGCAGGACGGTTTGCGCGATGCGCTCGGCGGCGCCGGGATCGCTGATCCGCGTCAACGCGATGCCGAAACCGTCGCCGGAGGTGCGCGCCACGGTATCGGATTCCCGCAGGCAGGAAGCAAGGCGCTTGGCGATCTCGACCAGCAGCTGATCGCCGACGGCATGACCGAAGGCATCGTTGATCTCCTTGAAGCGGTCGAGGTCGACGGACAGCAGGGCCAGCGGCAGCTTCTCGCGCCGGGAGTTGCGCAATTCCTGCTGCAGGCGGTCGCGGAACAGGCGGCGGTTCGGCAGGCCGGTCAGCAAATCGTAGTTGGCCTGCTGCCAGATCGTTTCCTCGGCCTTCTTCATCTCGGTGATGTCCGAGAACAGGCTGACGCGGCGATGAACCCCGCCGGCATCGTCGAAGATGGTATTGATGGTCAGCCACTCGGCAAATTCCTCGCCGTTCTTGCGCTTGTTCCAGATCTCGCCCTGCCACTGCCCGGTCTTCTTCAGCGATTGCCACATGTCGCGATAGAACGACGCGGAATTTTTGCTGGAGCCGAGAATCTTCGGGTCCTTGCCGAGCACTTCCTCCGGCGTGTAGCCGGTCAGGTGCGTAAACGCCGGATTGACCGCCACCACGCGGTTGGCGGCGTCGGTGATGAACATCGCCTCGGCGCTGGCCTTGTAAACGAGGGCCGCCATCTGGAGTTCTTCCTGCTGCATGTGCAGCTGCACGGAAGTCTTGTTGAGGGCTTCGATGACCGCATTCAGCTCGATCTCCTGGCTCTGGATGTCGAGCTGGGCGCCATGGCGACTGGACAGGCTGCCGGCAAATTCCGCGGCGACCCGCAGCACCCGCATCGGCAGCTTGAGAAAGTAGGAGAACAGGACGATGTAGGCCAGCATGCCCGCCAGGGCCACCGCGACGGCGTCGAGCCAGATGCGCCGCGACGTCGCCTTGGCCTCGGCCAGGCTGTACTCGATGCGCACCCAGCCCAGGACGCTGCCCGCCTCGACGCTCTGCCAGGTTTCGAGCCGGTCGGCCAATTGCCGGACCTGCTGGCCGGCGTCCGGCGGCAACGTGAATGTCTGGTCCGGATCGTAACTGAGCTTTTCGACCGCCCCGGCGCCGGCGCCCGGCTCGACGCGGATCAGAGCGCGTCCCTGCGGATTGACGTAGTTCAGCGCCATGACGCCGCGGTTGTGCACCGCCTGGCGCAGGATGCGCTCGAAGGCGACCAGATCCCGGGACACCAGCGCATTGGTGCCGGCACGGGCGATGCTCCCGGCCACGGCCATGCTCGCCTGGGTGGCGGCGCGCGTTTCCTGCACCGAAAGCTCCTCGGCAAGGTAGCCGGCGAACAGGGCGATCACCGCCGTCTGCGCGACGACGGCGAGTACGAGAATGCGCGTGGACAGTTTGTGCCGGAAGCGCATCAGTCGCCGCCGAACACGAGCAGTTTGTCGAGTCCCAGGGCTTCCATCGGCTGATAGTCGCGGACGTAATCGGCGCGTACCGGCTCCGGCATCTGGGTGGAATGGAAAAGCGCCCGGTTTTCCGGCCGCGCGGCCAGGCGCAGCAGCGCCGCCGTCACGCGTTCACGCACCTGGGCCGGCACGCGCGAATGGGCCGAAAAAGGATGGGGCATCAGCGGCGGCGTGCTGTAGATCGAACGCAGCTTCCCCCTGACGTCGGCCGGCTCGCGTGCCAGCGAGAAATTGACGCCGCCGCAGGCCAGGGCTTCCCCGAACAGCGCATGCCGGTAGGCATTGCTGTGCGAACCGACATAGATCGGCGTGAAACGTATCTTTTCGCGCGTCAGCATGGCCCGCAAATAGAGCGATGCGGCAAAGGAGTTGGGCGCCGGAAAGGCGATGGTGGCGCCGTCGAGATCCTTGAGGGTCTTTGCCGGGCTGTCGTCGCGCACCAGCAACTGGCCGACCAGCATGCTCTGGCCGGTGCGCACCAGCGGCACGTAGCCCTGCGATTTCTTCGCCGGCAATTGCAGATAGGGGTTCATGAAAGCAAAATCGGGCATGCCCTTCAGCAGCAGGGTCTCAAAGGCCGGGATCGAGGGCGGGATGACCAGGTTGAACTTGAGGCCGGTTTCCCTGGATAGCGTTTCGAGCAGGGGAAACCAAGCCTGATGCATCACTTCGGGCGGCAACTGCGGCGTCACATAGACCGAATACGGCTTCGGCTCTTCGGCACCGCACAGCGGCGCAGAGGCCATCAGGCCGATGATGAGGAAAATCCGACGCAAGCGATCGACGATGGCCATGTGGCTCCTGTGGTTGATGGCCAAAGGTTGACTTTAACCCAATCCGGCGACGCTCAGTCCAATTCCCGCAGCCCCCGCGGCGTTTTCAGGTAGGCGGCCAATTGGCTGCCTTCGCCGGGCGGTGCGACGTGCAGCGCCAGGGCGCGGGAAAGCCCCAGCACCGCCAGCGCAGCGGCGATGGCGGTCGGCACGGCGGCGAAGCCTTCGAGCTTCATCAACGTGCAGCCCGTGTCGGGCAGGCGCTCCGCCGGATGAAAGGGCACCTCCCACTGGATCAGGGTCGGCACCAGTCCGTCGCCCGGCGCATGGCCATCGTCCGGCACGGTGATGCGCCAGCGGAAATCGCCGCGCTGCATGGCCAGAACGTCGCCCGGCGGTTCCGGACAACGCGCCGCCTCGGCGGCGATGTCGTCGCTGCGCGCCACCCAGTGGATCAGGCGCGGCCGCTGGGTGAGCTTCTCGCGCAACCGCGGGTCGTCGAGCCCGAACCAGCGCGGCCGCGACGGCGCGGGCGCCTGCGGATCGACGGCGATCAGTTCGAGATAGAGCCGTTCGCCCAGCCGCAGCAGGCGGTTGTGGGTGCCCATCGCGGCATGACGCCCGCCGGGGAGCAGGGGCACGCCGAGGTGGGCCTCCAGCCAGGCGGACCCGACGTCGAGATCGGCCGCGGCGACCACCAGATGATCGATGACCGCCACGCCCGGAGCCCCGTTACTTGAAGGCGATGATCGCCTGGTCGACCGCCAGGCTCTCGCCCGGCGTCGCCAGCACCTTCTCCACCGTGCAGTCGCGCTCGGCCTTGAGGACGTTTTCCATCTTCATGGCCTCGATCTTCGCCAGCACTTCGCCGGCCTTGACCTCCTGCCCGGCGACGACGGCGACCTGGGTCAGCAGGCCCGGCATCGGCGAGAGCAGGAACTTCGAGGTGTCGGGCGGAGCCTTGTGCGGCATCAGCGCCTGGAGATGGGCGGCACGCGCCGTCAGCACCATGATGTCGGCCTGCTTGCCCCAGTGGAACAGGCGGTATTTGAGGCCGCGCCGCTCCACCTGCATGCAGAAGGGCTCGTGGTTGATGGTGCCCTGGTAGATCGGCTGGCCGAACTGCCAGCCGGTGACGATTTCGTAGAGGTCGCCGGCGAAGGTAACGTTCCAGCCGCCGGCGGTTTCCACCACGGCGACCTCGTGGTCGGCGCCGTCTTCCAGGCGCACGACGAAGTCGGAACCCGGCCTGAACTCGTGGCCCGGCATCTGGCCGCTGATGGTGGCGTTGCGCGCCAGGTACTGGCGGTGCATGGCGGCGGCGACGGCGATCAGCATGGCCGGATCGTCGTGCGGCACGTCGCTGGCGTCGAAGCCCTTCGGGTATTCCTCGGCGATGAGGCCGGTGTTGAAGTTGCCCGAAACGAAGCGCGGATGCTGCATCAGCGCCGCCTGGAAGGAGATGTTGGACGACACGCCGCGAATGACGAAGGCGTTGAGGGCATCGCGCATCTTGGCGATGGCCTGGTCGCGCGTCGAGCCGTGCACGATCAGCTTGGCGATCATCGAATCGTAGAACATCGAGATCTCGCCGCCTTCGTAGACGCCGGTATCGACGCGCACCGAGCCATCGCGGCCAGAGGGCGGCATGTACTTCACCAGCCGGCCGGTGGAAGGCAGGAAGCCGCGGAACGGGTCCTCGGCGTTGATGCGGCACTCCATCGCCCAGCCGTCGAGCTTGACCTGGTCCTGCGTCAGCGGCAGCTTCTCGCCGGCGGCGACGCGGATCATCAGTTCGACCAGGTCGACGCCGGTGATGAATTCGGTCACCGGATGCTCGACCTGCAGGCGGGTGTTCATTTCGAGGAAGTAGAAGCTCTTGTCCTTGCCGACGACGAACTCGACGGTGCCGGCGGACTGGTAATTCACCGCCTTGGCCAGGGCCACGGCCTGCTCGCCCATGGCCTTGCGGGTGGCCGGGTCGAGGAAGGGCGACGGCGCCTCCTCGATCACCTTCTGGTGGCGACGCTGGATCGAGCACTCGCGCTCGTGCAGGTAAACCATGTTGCCGTGGGCGTCGCCGATCAGCTGGATCTCGATGTGGCGCGGTTCCTCGACGTACTTCTCGATGAAGATGCGGTCGTCGCCGAAGGC
>CAZWFC010000075.1:0-14353 GCA_964632965.1 uncultured Rhodocyclaceae bacterium | reverse complement strand
CCTTGTCCGGCAGCGTGCGCAGCAGGTAGGCCGGATGGTAGGTGACGATCAGCGGAATGCCCTGATGACTGAACAGCTGCCCACGCGCGGCACCGACCTTGACCTCGGTCTGCAACAGCGTCTGCGCCGCCGGCTTGCCCAAGGCAATGATGAGTTTGGGCTGGATCAGCGCGATCTGCCGCGCCAGGAACGGCCAGCAGGCCGCCGTTTCCTCAGCTTCCGGCGTGCGGTTGCCGGGCGGGCGGCACTTCACCGTGTTGGCGATATACACGCCGCGGCCGCGTTGCAGATCGATGGCGGCGAGCATGGCGTCGAGCAGCTTGCCGGCCTGGCCGACGAAGGGTTCGCCGCGCTCGTCCTCGTCGGCGCCCGGCCCTTCGCCGACGAACAGCCAGTCGGCCGCCACGTCGCCGACGCCCAGCACCGCCTGCTTGCGCTGCTGGCAAAGCACGCAGGCGCGGCACTCGGCGGTGGCGACGCGCAACGCGTCCCAGTCCATGCCGGCAATTACACCCGAACGGTCATCCGGCGCACCAATCGGCATCGTGGCCTGCGGCACGACCGGCGCAGGTTCCGCCACGGCAGCGGCAACTTGCGGCGCCGGCTCGGGCTGCGCGCGCAGACGCCACACCGGCCCGAGGCCCAGTTCGCGAAACAGCGGTCCGTTCATAGATCCCTCGCCATGACGATGGCGTCTTCGCGCCCGTCGTGTCCCGGATAGTAACCGCGCCGGCGGCCGATTTCGGCGAAGCCGTAGCGGCGGTAAAGCCCCAGCCCCGACGCGTTCGACGGACGCACTTCCAGGAACATGCGCCCGGCGCCCGCCGCCCTCGCCCCGGCGCAAAGAAAATCGAGCAAGGTGCCGCCGAGGCCGGTGCGCTGGCGCTCGGCGACGATGCCGATGTTGAGCAAGTGCGCTTCGTCGAGCACCAGCATCATCACCGCGTAGCCGACCATCATGCCCTGCTCGCGGCAGACCCAGGCGCTGTAGCCCGAGGTCAGCGAATCGACGAAATTGCCCGCGGTCCACGGGAAAGGATAGATGAGCTTCTCGGTCGCCAGGACGGCGTCGAGATCCTCCATGCGCATCGGCCGGTAGTCGAGTTGCGGCTTGGGCACGGCATTCATCAGCGCACGCCTCCGCGCGCGAAGCGCTCCGCCGTCGTGAGAGCCACCTTGTCGCGGATATAGAGCGGCATGGCGAGCGCCGCATCCGTGCCTTCGCCGCGCGCCAGACGCGGCGCCGCGAGGGCCGCCACGGCGGCGGCCGTGGGGAAGACGTCGTCGCGCACCCGCGCCGGATTCGGCAGGGCCGCACGGCAGGACGCGAAGCCGTCGCCGCAGCCGACCCAGTCGTCCCCGGCGGGAAGGACGACCTGCTCGGGCGGCGCCACCGCAGGCGCCTGCCGCTCGATCACCTGCCCGTCCTCCACCTCGTAGGCGGCGAAATAGACTTCGTTCATGCGTGCGTCCATGCAGGCGAACACGCGCGCCTCGCCGCTCGCCAGCGCCAGGGCTTCGAGCGTCGTCACGCCAGCCACCGGCAGGTCGAGGCCGAAGGCGAGTCCCTGGGCGATGCCGCACGCGAGGCGCAGGCCGGTGAAACTGCCGGGGCCAGCGCCGAAGGCGATGCCGTCGAGTTCGGCCATCGCCATGCCCGCCTCGGCCAGCAGTTCGTCGACCCAGGGCAGCACCAGCGCCGAGCCCCCGGTCAGCGAATCGGCGGCGCGTTCGATCAGCTTTCCGTCGCGCCACAGCGCCACGGAGAGCCGGCGCGTCGAGGTTTCGAGCGCCAGCAGGTTCACGCGGATTTTCCGTCCCAGGCGGCCAGGAAGGCCTCCCAGTGCGGGAGCTTCAATGCCGCGATCTGCTCGCGCACGAAGGCAACCTCGGTGGCGTGTTCCTCGCGGCTCAGGTGGCCGCGCATCTGCTGGAAGCGCAGATAGACGAGGTAGGTATTGACGACGTCGGTCTCGCAGTAGTCGCGGATGTCGTCGATCTTGCCGGCCAGATAGGCGCCCCATACGGCGCCGCCGTCCATGCCGAGCTTGCCCGGCAGGCCCATCAGCTTGGCCAGGTCGTCGAGCGGCGCATTGGCGCGCGGCTGGTACATCGCCAGGAGATCCATGAGGTCGAGGTGCCGCATGTGGTAGCGGCCGATGTAGTTGTTCCACTTGAAGTCGCGGCTGTCGCGGAAGTCGCCCTCGCCCATCTCCCAGTAGCGCGGCGCGGTGACGTTGTGGATCAGGCCGCGATAGTGCAGCACCGGCAGGTCGAAGCCGCCGCCGTTCCACGACACGATCTGCGGCGTGTATTTCTCGATGCCATGGTAGAAGCGCTGGATGATGTCGGCTTCGGCCAGCTTCGGCTCGGCCAGCGACCAGACCTTGAAACCGCCATCTTCACCATGGCTGCGCATGACGCAGGAGATGACGGCCACGCGCTGCAGGTAATGCGGCAGGAAGTCGGAGCCGTTCTTCGCGCGCTGGCGCTGGAACGCCAGTTCGGCCACCTCGGCATCCGGCAGGTCGGCCGGCAGATCGTGCAGCGCGCGCAGGCCGCCGATGTCGGGAATGGTCTCGATGTCGAAGACGAGGATGGGGGTCATTGGGGTTTGTCGGCCTGGGTATCGGCGCTCGGAGCCGGCTCGGCGGGCGCCGCCGGGAAATGGACGTGGACGTTGACACAACCGACGAGGAGCAGCGCGGCGGCCAGCACGGATAGAAATTTCGTAGCTCCGGCGTAACGCCCGCCACGGCTGGCATTAGCCTGCACTGAAACAAATACCGTTTTAGTTTCGGCATCCCCGCTGTCGCGGTGATTAGCCTGCACTGAAACTTCGCTTCGCTTCGTTTTCATTCGATGAGGACGCCGGGCTTGCCTGCGATCACCTCGCGGATGCGGGCAACCAGCGCTTCCCAGTCGACGCGCGGATTGTAGCCGATGATGCGCACCGACGGAATGCCGCGGCCCTCCATCAGGACGACGCCTGCGCCGTCCCGGCCGACGCCTTCGAGCAGGAAGACGCCGTCGCGCAGCTTGCCGCCGATGCCGATGTGCGCATAGCCGAAACCGCCGATGGCCCGCTCCGGCATTCGCCGGATCGTTTCGACGGCCTTGCCCTCGCCGCCAGTCCCGTCGCCCAGCGCCGTGATGTCCTGCAAGGCGCCGAGGCTCAGAATGCGCAGATAGTCGCCGGGACTGTCGGCGATGCGCACGTCGAAGCGCACCGGCTTCCAGCCGGCCATTTCGAGATCGTGCAGGTCGGCGTCGAAACGCCCCTCGATGCTGCCGAAGGAGAAGGTGCGCGTCAGCATGCCCAGATCGAGTCCCCGCGCCGTCACGTCGGCGATGAAGCGACGCCCGCTGCCGAAGGCGTCGATCACGCGCAGGCGATGCACGATGAGGCCGCCGTCGAAAACCTCCATGGCGAGCGCGCCGTCGAGCGCGAGCACGCCGCCGGCATAGGAGACGCGCGGAATGCGCGCCGCGAGATTGCCGTCCATGGCCGGCATGCCGAGCGCCCGCGACAGCTTGGGCATCGAGACGCCGTCGATGCCGCCGGCGAACTCGCCATGCCAGCCGTCGTCGCGGCGGGCGATGCGCAAGTCCTCGACGGCGAACTTGCCGTCGAGCATGGGCGCGACGAGATTGCTCACCCGCGCTTCGCGTCCGACGATGTGCAGGGGGAAACTGAAGCCGCCGAGCGGCAGGTCGCCGAGGCGTCCGCCGGCCACGCCGAAATCGGCCTCGGTCGCCGCCCCATCCTCCCAGGGAATGCGCGCATTGACGCCGGCGAGTTCGACATGTCCGGTGCCGTCGGTCAGCGTGGCGTCCTCCAGTCCGGCATAGAAGCGCTTCAGGCGGCCGTCCTGCGACTCGGCCGCGAACAGCGCGTGTCCCGAGGTGCTCCAGGACGGAAAGCCGAGTCCCGCCAGCCAGGGCTGTACCCACTCGCGCATGGCAGTCGCCAGGTCGAGCCGTTCGGTGACGAAGCCCCAGGCGGTGGCTGCGCCACGTTCGCGGTCCCAGCGCAGGCTGGCGTTGACCGCGCCGATGCCGGCGGTCTCCACCCGTGCCTGGCGCACGTCGATTTCCGCAGCGCTATAAGTCCCTTCGGCCGATGCCTTGACGCCCGCGGCGCGCTTCCAGGGCGCATGCCGCAGCTCGCCTTGCGGCCAGTCGAACCGGGCCTGCCAGGTCCAGCCGTCGCGCTGGCGCTCGGCATCGACGTCGAGCGTCAAGGCGATGCCCTTGCCGGCGATGTCTCCTTCCTTGTTGGCGAAGGCGAGGTCGCGCAGGGCGAAATGCAGCCGGGCCTTGCCGTCCTGCGCGGCGATGCGGAAATCGACCCGGCCCGCGGGCTGCCAGCCGCGCAGGCGCTTGATCAGCGGCGACAGCGCGACGACGTCGACGTCCTTCAGGGCGAATTCGAAAAAGCCATCGCTGGCGCGGTAGGCCAGCGAGAACGGCAGCGGCGCCCGGTCGCGGCCGCGCGCGTCGTCGCGCCGCAGGGTTCCGTTCGGGCAATCGAGCCGGCGCCCGTCGAAGTAGAACCCGGAACAGTGCAGCCGCAATTCCTTGTACTCGACCCCGGCGACGAGCAGGCGGCGAAGACGGATGTCGGCCTCGCCCTGGCGCGCCGCGTCGAAAGCGAGAGTCACGCCGTCGGCCTCGAAGGCGTCGTGGCGGATCGAATCGAGGCTGAGGGATATCTGCGCCGCCCGCCCCGGCAGGGCCAGCAGGCAGAGCAGCAGAACGGCCCAGCGACTAGGCGGGGAAAACACCGGTGGTCAGGTAGCGGTCGCCGCGGTCGCAGACGATGGTGACGATGACGGCGTTTTCGAGTTCCGCCGCGAGACGCAACGCCACGGCGAGTGCGCCGCCGGAGGAGATGCCGGCGAAGATGCCCTCTTCGCGCGCCAGGCGCCGCGCCATGTCCTCGGCTTCGCCCTGGCTGACGGATTCGACGCGGTCGACCGCCGAGCGGTCGAAGATCTTCGGCAGGTAGGCCTCGGGCCACTTGCGGATGCCGGGAATCTGCGAGCCTTCCTCGGGCTGGCAGCCGACGATCTGGATTTGCGGATTCCGTTCCTTGAGGTAGCGCGAACAGCCCATGATGGTTCCCGTCGTGCCCATGCTGGAAACGAAATGGGTGATGCGCCCCGCCGTCTCGCGCCAGAGCTCCGGCCCGGTGCCCTCGTAGTGCGCCAGCGGGTTGTCGGGGTTCGAGAACTGGTCGAGCATGATGCCCTTGCCGTCCTTCGTCATCTGCTCGGCCAGGTCGCGCGCGGCTTCCATGCCGCCGGACTTCGGCGTCAGCACCAGTTCGGCGCCGAAGGCGCGCATGGTCTGGCGCCGCTCGACGCTCTGGTTCTCCGGCATGATCAGGATCATGCGATAGCCGCGCATGGCCGCCGCCATCGCCAGGGCGATGCCGGTATTGCCCGAGGTCGCCTCGATCAGCGTGTCGCCGGGCTTGATGTCGCCGCGCTGCTCGGCGCGCAGGATCATCGACAGCGCCGGCCGGTCCTTGACCGACCCCGCCGGGTTGTTGCCTTCGAGCTTGGCGAGGATGACGTTGTTGCGCCGCGCGCACTCGCTGCCGGGAATGCGCTTGAGCATCACCAGCGGCGTGCTGCCGACGTAGTCTTCGAGGGTACGGTAGGTCATGGCAGGCAGGTACCGGTCACGCGGATGCCGGGACGTCCGCTGCTTCATCGACGCCGGGCCTGACCAGCAGGGCGGCGAGGAAGGCCGCGCCGCAACTGGCCAGCCACAGCCAGTAGCCCGCGCCGTAGCCGAGCAGCGGCGCCGGCGGGCCGAGTTCGGCGATCAGCACTTCGGGAACGCGGAGGAAAGACGCGCACAAGGCGACGCCGGCCAGGCTCAGCACGATGGCCACGGCCTTCCGGCCCTTGAAGATGCACCACCAAGCCAGGATGACCGCCGGATTGGCCAGCCACACGTATCCCGCCTTGGGAAAGATGTACAGCTCGATCCAGCCCAGGAACAGCAGGGAATAGCTCGGCCACTCCGAGCAGGTGCCGGGGGTGCAGAAGGCGTCCAGCGGCATGCCGGCCAGGAACAGCAGGATGCTCGTCGCCAGCAGGAGGCCGGCCGGCTGGCGGAGCTTGGCGGCAGTCGATGTATTCGTTTTCATGGCCGAATGATACCGCGGACGGCACACGGGCCGGACGGGCGGTGCGGCAAGAATTGCGTCGCCGTCGCCGGATTGCCTGACTAGTTCCGATAGTCGCAACGACGCAAAACCAATTCGTCGATTCCTGCCGCTTGGCGCGCAGCCGGTCCGGGGTACGGCCGCCGCCTCATACGCTCCCGCCCTGCGGGTTCCCGCAGCGCCGGGACGTCGGCCGGCCGGGCATGCAAACTCGCCTGCGGCTCAAACAAGCATGCCCGAACACCCCCGTCCGCCGCCCCGTCGCCGCGGCGGTCGCAAAATCGGCGGCCCCCGCACCCCGAACCGGCTGCCTGTATCGCGGAAGCTGGATTTTGAAATTTGCAAACCCGATTAGCCTGTTGGATGTATGCAGTAGGTGGCTCCGATCGATACCGGCGAATAGCAAGCCCTCAAGACTTCCATTCAACACAGACATTGGTCCCCTGTCCGTATGATTGTCGATTGATAAGGAGACCCATATCGGATAATCTCAACGTCATTCAAGGCCTTATGAAGGTTTTCTCGTGTCCGTACCATTGGCAATAACCCGGACGTTTTTGCGTCTGAATAACTGTTGGGCACCGAAGAGCGCGCTGTGACTGACATCGTTCCGCTTACCCTGTACATGCTCGTGAGCCCACTCATCTTGATTCCGTGCCTCTTCGTCGGCACAGCTCAGTTGCGGTTCCCCCATGTGTTGCTACTTGGCTTGTTGTACTCTTCCATTGGCGCGCTCTTCACTTTCCCGCTCATTCATTTCTTCGCCGTGTCCGCTCCCGTGCCTACCAATGACAATGTGTTCTTTCACGTCATAGTCGCCGGCGCCATTGCAGGCACTTCCATCACAACCGCAATGTTTCTGTTCTCTCGTCGAGAGGGTTCCAATGGTTCGGAGAAATAGCAGAGCACCGGCGGATTCGGTGCCCAACCCGGCAGTCGAGCGGACCTGCGCGAAAAGCCGCGCAGGCCGCTCACTTCTACGTTGAAGCTGTAGAAAACTCACTTTCACGGCCAATAAGGCATATAAAAAAATGGCGCGGATTTCTCCGCGCCATTTGTCATTTGGCAGTCGACGATTTGTCGCCGCGCGAAGTCAGCAAAGTGAATCGCCCTGACTTCAGCAGATACACCCGAGCCGCTTCTTTCGGGCATTGGCGCACCTGATCGCCAGAACCAGATTACGCCTGATACTTCACGACGATTCCGGGCACGAACTTCACTTCCGGCTGTTTTTCCAGGTTGTCCCGGAGGAATTCGATCAGTTTCTTTTCGCAGAGGGCCTTGATGTCATCCCCCTTCGCCATGGCCGCGCCCTTCGCGGCGAAATTCTCGGTCACCTGCTTCATCAGCTCCGCCGCCGCCTTGTCCTCGTCCAGCACGACCGACGCGTCCGTCACTTCGACCAGGGTGATCCTGACCTTGGGGGCGGCCATCAGGATCGGCGGTGCCATCGTCGCCACGATCCCTTCCGGCGTGTTGTCGAGTTCGAATTTCTCCGGCGCCAGGTTGAATCCGAACGTATAGGTAACGGCGAGGTGCAGGACGACCTGGGCATCGGCCCGGAAGACCAGCGGCGATTTCTTGACGCGCAGATAGACGGTCTGCTCGCGAACCGCCGCGACCGTCAGGGCGTCCTTGTTCTCCGCCAGCGCCTGCTTGGCGGTCTCCAGATGCTTCGCGTATTGCGTGTAGGAGGCTATGGTCCGCAACGCGTTCTTGAATTGCCGGTCGATCTCCTCGAACCGACTATGCTCGCTGGCATAGGCGAAATACCCCAGGGCGATGAGTACGACGACCACGAGCCCCGCGATCCCACCGAACAAGATTGGCTTGCTGACTGTCATTTCATTTCCCGTAGGTTTTCATGCGACAGCATGACACGTAAATTGTACTTGCGGCTCATGACGTTCGGCGCGCAATCCATGGTGCATGCTCTGGGCAATGGACAAACACGAGCTTACGAATCAGATTTTGCGGCGAGCGCCGACAAGTCGATTCCTGAGCAGTTGCCTCGATTCCTCTTTGCCGCGTTTGCGGTCGGGACCGCCGCCGGACTGCGGCCGGCGGAGCATCCGTGGTGCCCTACTTCGCCCCGGCGAGGTGGCGCACGTACTGCGCCGCGCCCTGCTCCACCGTGGCGAATTCGTCGCGGTAGCCGGCGGCGCGCAGCGCGGAGATATCGGCGCGGGTGTAGCTCTGGTACTTGCCCTTCAGCGCTTCGGGGAAGCTGACGTATTCGACGATGCCCTGGCTCACCATGTCGGCGAGCGACAGCGCCGGCTTGCCTTCGAGCGCGCGGCAGGCGTTGACGGTCGAGGTGGCGACGTCGTTGAAGGGCTGGGCGCGGCCGGTGCCGAGGTTGAAGATGCCGGAGCTGTCCGGGTGGTCGAGGAAGTGCAGGTTCACCTTGACGACGTCGTCGATGAAGACGAAATCGCGGCTCTGCTCGCCGTTGCCGTAACCGTCGCAGCCTTCGAACAGCTTGACCTTGCCGGACTCGCGGTACTGGTTGAAGTGATGGAACGCGACCGAGGCCATCCGCCCCTTGTGCTGCTCGCGCGGGCCATAGACGTTGAAGTAGCGGAAGCCGACCACTTGCGAGTTGGCGTCCGGCAGGCGCCGGCGCACGATCTGGTCGAAGAGGAATTTCGAATAGCCATACACGTTGAGCGGCCCTTCGAAAGAGCGCTCTTCCTTGAACACGCTGCCGCCGCCATAGACCGAGGCGCTCGACGCGTAGAGGAAGGGAATCTCGTGGTCGAGGCAGAAATCGAGCAGCGTCTGCGAGTAGCGGTAGTTGTTGGCCATCATGTAGTGGCCGTCGGTTTCCATGGTGTCGGAGCAGGCGCCCTCGTGGAAGATGGCGTCGATGGCGTTGTCGAAATAGCCCTCTTCGACGAGCTGCAGGAAATCGTGCTTGTCGAGGTAGTCGGCGATCTCGCAATCGACGAGGTTCCTGAACTTGTCGGCCTTCTTGAGGTTGTCGACGGCGATGATGTCCTTGATGCCACGCTCGTTGAGCGCCTTGACGATGTTGGCGCCGATAAAACCGGCCGCGCCGGTAACTACGTGATACATGATTACTCTCCTCGGCCGGTTTCAGTGAAGGCTAATGCCCGCGTAGCGGGCGTTATGCCGCAACTAAATCCGCAGGCGCCGGTGACGACGTGGTACATGTTGTTTTTCCTATGCGGTTTTGAGTTCTTCGAGCGTGCACGTCGCCGTGCCGAGCTTGCCGACGACGACGCCGGCGGCGCGGTTGGCGAGCTTCATGGCCGCGGCCATGTCGCGCCCCGCCGCCATCATAACCGCCAGCGTGGCAATGACCGTGTCGCCGGCGCCGCTGACGTCGAAGACTTCGCGCGCCAGGGCCGGTTCGTGGTCCGTGCCGGCGTCGCGGAACAGGGTCATGCCTTCCTCCGAGCGCGTCACCAGCAGGGCGTCGAGCTTGAGCTCCGTGCGCAGCTTGTGCGCCTTCGCGGCGAGCTCGTCGTCGCTGGCCCAGCGTCCGACCACCTGGCGCAGCTCGGCACGGTTGGGCGTGAGGAGGGTGGCGCCGGCATAGCGCGCGTAGTCCTCGCCCTTCGGGTCGACGAGCACCGGCTTGCCGGCTGCGCGGGCGAGACGGATCATGTCGGCGATATGGGCCAGACCGCCCTTGCCGTAATCGGACAGGATGACCACGTCGCAGTCGGGCAGACGACGCTGGTACTCGGCCAGCTTGGCCTTGAGCACTTCGTGGTCGGGGGCGTTCTCGAAGTCGATGCGCAGCAGCTGCTGCTGGCGGCCGATGACGCGCAGCTTGACGGTGGTCGACAGGCCGGCGTCCTCGTGCAGGCTCGCATCGATGCCGGCCTCGGCCAGGATGCGCGTCAGGCTGCGGCCGGCCTCGTCGGCGCCGACCACCGACAGCAGCGCCGCCCGCCCTTCGAGCGCAGCGATGTTGCGCGCCACGTTGGCGGCGCCGCCGGGGCGCTCTTCGGTATGGTCGATCTTGACGACCGGCACCGGCGCCTCGGGCGAAATGCGCGTCACGTCGCCGAACCAGTAACGGTCGAGCATGACGTCGCCGACGACGAGGACGCGGGCATTGGATGTATCAGGAACGATCATGGACATGACTATTTCGAGCGCAGCGAGCCAAGCAGTCGCCTCCCCCGCGAGGGAGAGGTTGGGAGGGGGCGGGCGTCCTTGCTTAAGGCAGGCATCATCGCCTGCCTATGGTGTGGTATTCGATTCCGGCGGCGCGCGGCTGCGCCGGGTCGTAAAGATTGCGGCCATCGAAAATGACCGGGGTCTTGAGCTTGGCCTTGATCGCCGCGAAGTCGGGGCTGCGGAACTCCTTCCACTCGGTGACGATGGCCAGTGCATCGGCGCCGTCGAGCGCCGCCATGGGCGATTCGGCATAGGCGATGCGCGCTTCGTCGCCGTAGATGCGCTGCGCTTCGTGCATGGCCACCGGGTCGTAGGCGCGGACGCGGGCGCCGCGTGCCAGCAGGTCGGCGATCAGCACGCGCGCGGGCGCCTCGCGCATGTCGTCGGTGTTCGGCTTGAACGCCAGGCCCCACACGGCGAAGGTCTTGCCGGAAAGGTCGGCGCCGAAATGCTTGACGATCTTGCCCGTCAATACGGTCTTCTGCGCTTCGTTGGCGGCTTCAACGGCGTTGAGGATCTTCAGGTGCTGCCCGGCCTCGTCGGCTGTGCGCGCCAGGGCCTGGACGTCCTTCGGGAAACAGGAACCGCCGTAGCCGCAGCCGGGATAGAGGAAGTGGTAGCCGATGCGCGGATCGGAGCCGATGCCCTGGCGCACCAGTTCGATGTCGGCGCCGAGCTTTTCGGCGAGGTTCGCCAGTTCGTTCATGAAGGAGATGCGCGTCGCCAGCATGGCATTGGCGGCGTACTTGGTGAGTTCCGCGCTCTTGACGTCCATGACGATGAGGCGCTCGTGGTTGCGCTGGAAAGGGGCGTAGAGCTGGCGCATGAGTTCCGTCGCGCGCGGGTCGTCGACGCCGACGACGATGCGGTCGGGCTTCATGAAGTCGTCGACCGCCGCGCCTTCCTTGAGGAATTCCGGGTTGGAGACGACGGCGAATTCCAGCGCGGCGCCGCGCTGCTTGAGTTCGTCGGCGATGGCGGCGCGCACCTTGTCCGCCGTGCCGACCGGCACGGTCGACTTGTCGACGACGACCTTGTAGCCGGTCATGTGGCGACCGACGTTGCGTGCGGCGGCCAGCACATATTGGAGATCGGCGGAACCGTCCTCGTCGGGCGGCGTGCCGACGGCGATGAACTGGATGGTGCCGTGGGCGACGGCCTCTTCGACCGAGGTGGTGAAGCGCAGGCGGCCGGCCGCCTTGTTGCGGGCGACCATGTCTTCGAGGCCGGGTTCGTAGATCGGGATGCCGCCGGCGTTGAGGATGCGGATCTTCTCCGCGTCCACATCGAGGCAAAGCACGTCGTTGCCGACGTCCGCGAGACAGGTACCACTGACAAGGCCGACGTAGCCGGTGCCGATGACGGTGATTTTCAAGATATTCCTCTCAGGGCGATAGATCGAATTCTTCGGTGCGCTTGGGCGGATAGGTTTCCCAGCCGCCGCAGGCCGGACAGCGCCAGTGGAACTGGCGCGCCTTGAAGCCGCAATTGTCGCAGCGGTAGCGGGCCACGCGCCGCGTGTGGTTGTGGATCAGGTTCTTGACGAGTTCGAGGTCGGCGCGCCGCTCCGGCGGCGCCACCAGCATCTGGGCTTCCAGCAGCTTGTCGAGACCCAGCAGGGTGGGATTGCGCCGCAATTCGTCGCGCACCAGCTTGTAGGCAGCCTCCGCGCCGCCACCCTTGAGCTCGGCCTCGAAGACGGCGGCGAGCATGTCGAGCGACGGATGGCGCTCCAGATAGCCGCGCAGCAACTGGATGCCCTGCTCCTCGCGCCCGGCCTGGACGTGCGCCTGCACCAGCTTGTCGGCGACCAGCGCCAGATAGACGGGGGTTTGCTGCTCAATGCGCTTCCAGGCTTCGATGGCCTCGTCGCAGCGGCCTTCGCCCAGCTCGATTTCCCCGAGCAGGATGGTCGCCCGCACGCACTTGCGGTTGGCGGCCAGCGCCTCCTCCAGGCGCTGACGCGCCTCCGCCATGCGCCCGTGCAGCATCTCGCCGGACGCCAGTTCGCAGTAGAACTCGGCGATGGCTTTCTGCCACAGGTGGTCGGAATGGTTGGGCATGGCCTGCGCCACGGTGATGGCCTTGCCCCACTCTTTTTCCTGCTGGTAAATCTCCAGCAGGTTCTTCAGCGCTTCCTCGTCGCGACCGGTGCCGCGCAGCTTGAGGAAGATTTCCTCGGCGCGGTCGAGCAGGCCGGCCTTGAGGTAGTCCTGCCCGAGTTCGGACAGGGCATGCAAGCGCTGTTCGTCGGTCAGCCGGGTTTGCGTGCCGTCGCGTTCGATCAGGTTCTGATGCACGCGAATGGCGCGGTCGGTTTCGCCGCGGCGGCGAAACAGGTTGCCCAGGGCGAAGTGTAGCTCGATGGTTTCCGGATCGACCCGGGCGGCTTCGAGGAAAGCCTCGATGGCCTTGTCCGGCTGTTCGTTGAGCAGGAAGTTCAGGCCCTTGAAATAGGAACGCGGCAAGGCCCGCGATTCCTTGAGCAGGTGCTTGAGGTCAATGCGCGCCGCCACCCAGCCGAGGACGAAGAATGCCGGCAGGGCGAGCAGCCACCAGAGTTGGAGATCCATCAGTTCTTGTCCGCCTCGTCGCGCTTGAGCCGGGCGCGCATCTGGCCGAGTTCGCGCCACTGGCGCGCCAGCGTGCTGAGCGCCGCCGTCAGGCCGACGGCCGCACCCGCGGCGAACGCCATCAACACCACCAGGGACAGCGGCACCTGCCAGGTATTGTCGAAATAAAAGCGCAGATCGACCGCGCGATCGTTCTTGATCGCCAGGCCGAACAGTGCGACAAACAGGATGCCGCGCAACAACCAGAGCAGTATCTTCATCATCTGTCAGCCGAGACTAAAAAAAGGCGGCATCCCAGGGGACGCCGCCTTGCCGGCTCGTATTTCCCCATCGCCTCAGCGGTTGGGTTGATCGACCCGCTCGCGCAGTTCCTTGCCGGCCTCGAGATGCGGCACGTATTTGGCCGGTACCTGCCCTTTCTCGCCCGACTTGGGATTGCGCCCCGTGCGCGGCGGCCGGTAATTCAGCGCTGAGCTGCCGAAGCCGCGGATCCAGATGCGAGTCCCGCGGCACAGGGCCGCGGACATCTTCTCGAGGGTCATCTTCACCGCGAAATCGGCGTCCTTCGCCACCAGCTGCGGGAAACGGCCAGCCAGCCGCGCAATCAGCTCCGACTTGGTCATGAGAACGGTTTGCGCTTATTTCTCGTTGAGCTTGGCCTTGAGCAGTGCGCCCAGATTGGTCGTACCGCTGCTGGCAGACGAGGTGTCGGCAGCCAGCTTCTGCATGGCTTCGGACTGCTCGGCCTGATCCTTGGCCTTGATCGACAGGTTGATCGAACGGGTCTTGCGATCCACGTTGATGATCATCACCTCGACGGCATCGCCTTCCTTGTACAGGGAACGCAGGTCTTCGATACGGTCGCGCGAGGCTTCGGAAGCGCGCAGGTAGCCTTCCATCTCGTTGCCGAGATCGATCACGGCGCCCTTGGCATCCACCGTCTTCACCGTGCCCGTGACGATGCTGTTCTTGTCGTGGGTGGCGATGTAGTTGGTGAACGGATCGCCTTCGAGCTGCTTGATGCCGAGGGAAATGCGCTCCTTCTCGACGTCGATGGACAGCACCACGGCTTCGATCTCGTCGCCCTTCTTGTAGTTCTGCTTGGCTTCGTCGCCGAGCGCGGACCAGGACAGGTCGGACAGGTGCACCAGACCGTCGATGCCGCCGGGCAGGCCGATGAAGATGCCGAAGTCGGTGATCGACTTGATGGCGCCGCGGACCTTGTCGCCCTTCTTGTGGTTCATCGCGAAATCGTCCCACGGGTTCGCCATGCACTGCTTCATGCCCAGCGAAATGCGGCGACGGTCTTCGTCGATCTCGAGGATCATCACTTCGACTTCGTCGCCCAATTGGACAACCTTGGTCGGGTGGATGTTCTTGTTGGTCCAGTCCATTTCGGAGACGTGCACCAGGCCTTCGATGCCCTGCTCGATCTCGACGAACG
>CAZWFC010000074.1:0-14368 GCA_964632965.1 uncultured Rhodocyclaceae bacterium | reverse complement strand
GCCGAGGTTCTGGAACATGCCCTGGATCTGCTGAGTCAGGTCCTCCATGCCTGGCGGGGCGAGGATTTCCATCTGGGCCGGCGCAGCGGCGACCTCGATCTCGATTTCCTTGTCGTCGAGTTCGCCTTCGCGCAAGCGCTTGCGGAATTTCTGCCGCGTGCCGGAATCCTCGGCCGCCGTTTCGACAAATCCCGTCGAGCGCGCCGGCGGCAGCAAGACGTCGAGTACGCGGTCCTCGGCGGCATCGATGGCGCGGTCGCGCACCCGGCGCATCGCCTGCTCGCGGCCGTCCTTGATCGCCGTTTCGGCGAGGTCGCGGATGATGCTGTCGACATCGCGGCCGACATAGCCGACCTCGGTGAACTTGGTCGCCTCGATCTTGATGAACGGCGCGTTCGCCAGCCGCGCCAGACGGCGCGCGATCTCGGTCTTGCCGACGCCGGTCGGGCCGATCATCAGGATGTTCTTCGGCGTGATCTCGCTGCGCAGCGGCTCGGCCACCTGGGCGCGACGCCAGCGGTTGCGCAGCGCGATGGCGACGGCGCGTTTGGCGCGCGCCTGGCCGACGATGTGCTTGTCGAGTTCGGAAACGATTTCCGCGGGAGTCATCTGCGCCATGGCGGCTAAAACTGGGGCCTGTGTCATGGCGGCAATTATTTCACAGTTCGCAACCGCCCCTGCTATGATCTGACTAAAGTTAGAGACGTACAAATGGCAATGACATCGATGCGCAGGCGCGCAAAACTCGACAAGACTTCAACCACGCCACAGCTCGGCCGCCTGCGGCAGTCGCTGGCACTGTTCGCGGAATGGAGCGACTGCCTGCAGCGGGCGTGCGATCCCGATGCATTGGTTTCCTGTCTCTGCCGTGCCCTGACGACGACGGGCGACTATGCCCATGTCGACGTGGCGCTCGGCGAGCCGTCCGGCGACGCCCATAACTGGAGTTTCGTTCCCGACGCCTTCTCGCTGCCTTTGCGCCATCAGGAGCGGCGCCTCGGCGTGCTCACCGTCGCGCCGGCGCACGGCAACGGCACGCTGCTCGACGACGAGCTCGACGTGCTCGCCGCCTTGGCCGACGACCTCGCCTTCGGCCTCGACTCGCTGGCCGCCGAGCAGGGCCGGGCGGCGACCCAGGCCCGGCTCGACCTGCTCTCCAGCGCCATCGACCAGAGCCCCTTCGCCGTGGTCATCACCGACGCCGCGGGACGCATCGAATACTGTAACGCCAGCCTGACGACCATGACGGGGTTCCCCGCGGACGAGGTCATCGGCCAGACACCGGCGATATGGAAATCCGGCGTCACCCCCGACGACGTCTACCAGGATCTCTGGCAGGCCGCCATGGAAGGCCGCCGCTGGCAGGGCGAAATGCGCAACCGCCGCAAGGACGGCAGCCTGTACTGGGAACGTCAGACGATCTCCTCGATCCGTGACGCCGACGGCCGCATCGAGCGCCTGATCTCGGTCAAGGAGGACACCACGCTGCTGCGCGAAATGGCGCAGGCCCTGTCGATCCGCGAACAGGCGCTGGCGTCCTCCAGCAACGGCATCATGATCACGCGCAGCAGCGCCGACGACCATTCCATCGTCTACGCCAACCCCGCCTTCGAACGCATCACCGGCTACCGCGTCGACGAAGTCATCGGCCGCGAAGGCCGCTTCCTGGTGCGCGACGACCTCGCCCAGCCCGGCCTCAACGAGATCCGCGCCGCCCTGCACGAGAAGCGCGCCGGCCACGCCGTGCTGCGCAACTACCGCAAGGACGGTTCACTGTTCTGGAACGAGCTCCACATCGCGCCGATCAGCGATCTTTCGCGCCCCGAGACCACGCATTTCGTCAGCGTCATCAACGACGTCTCCGAGCGCATCCACTACCAGCAGGCCATTGAACACCAGGCCACCCACGACAATCTCACCGGCCTGGCCAACCGCACCCTGCTGCACGACCGCATCGGCCAGTCCATCGCCTTCGCCCGCCGCTCCAACCGTTCCGTCGCGGTGATGCTGCTCGACCTCGACCACTTCAAGCACGTCAACGACGCCTACGGCCACTCGGCCGGCGACGACCTGCTGAAGGAAGTCGCCAACCGCCTGCGCACCTGCGTGCGCGAATCCGACACCGTTGCGCGCCTGGGCGGCGACGAATTCGTCATCGTCCTGGCCGACCTGACGCAGGCCGACGACGTCGACGGCATCGCGGCGAAGATCACCGACGCGCTGTCCCAGCCGATCACCATCGGCGGCGAACGCGAAGCCTACGTCGGCGCCAGCATCGGCATCTCGCTGTTCCCGCGCGACGGCGAACACGGCGAGACCTTGTTGCGCAACGCCGACATGGCGATGTACCGCGTCAAGGAACATGGCCGCAACAGCGTGCGCCGCTTCTCGCCCGAAATGGCGACCATGGCCATCGAGCGCGTGGATATGGAAGGCGCACTGCGCCGTGCCATCGAACGCAAGGAACTGCTGCTCCACTACCAGCCAAAGATCGACCTTGCCACGCGCCGCATCGTCGGCGCCGAGGCCCTGGTGCGCTGGCAGCATCCGCAGATCGGCCTCGTCCATCCGACCGAATTCATCCCGCTCGCCGAGGAAACCGGCCTGGTGGTGCCGCTCGGCGCCTGGGTCATGGAAGAAGCCTTCCGCCAGCATGCCGCCTGGTGCGCCGCCGGCCTGCCGCCGATCAAGCTCGCCATCAATCTCTCGGCGCGACAGTTCCGCCTCGACAACCTGCCCGACCTCGTGATTGCGGCACTGGCCGCAACCGGCGCCAAGCCGGAAGCCTTCGTCTTCGAGTTGACCGAAAGCATGGTCATGCAGGACGCCGAACGTGCCCTGACCGTCATGCACTCCCTCAAGCGGCTGGGCATCGCCCTGTCGCTCGACGACTTCGGCACCGGCTACTCCAGCCTGTCCTACCTGCGCCGCTTCCCCATCGACGAGGTGAAGATCGACCGCTCCTTCGTGCGCGACCTGCACCACAACGCCGACGATGCCGCCATCGCCGCCGCCGTGGTGGCCCTGGCGCGCACGCTCGGGTTGCGCGTGGTGGCCGAGGGCGTGGAACTCGAAGCCCAGGTGCTGGTGCTCGAAAAGCTCAACTGCGACCAGGTGCAGGGCTACTTCTTCGGCCGGCCGCTCAGCGTCGCCGACTTCGAGGATCGGCTGCGGCGGGAAGCCGCATGAAGAACGTCGCCTGGCGCGCCATCGACCGTCGGGAACTCGCCGCCCTGCTCACGGACGGCGACCTGCTGGCCTCGCAGGCGGTGGGGGAGACGACGATTTACCGACTTGCCGCGGACGGGCGGGAGATCATCGCGCTGGCCCTGCCGGACGGCCGGGCCATCATCCTCGAACCGCTTGTCCCGGCCGCCGCCAGGCGGCGCCGGCGCATCGACAGCGGACCGGTCAATCCAGCGTCTCGATGAGGTGGTTCTGGTTGGTGTAGATGCACAGGTCGCCGGCAATCGCCAGCGACTTGGCGACGATCTGCGCCGGCGCCAGTTCCGTGTTTTCCAGCAGGCCGCGCGCGGCCGCCTGGGCATACGGGCCGCCGCTGCCGATGGCGACGATGCCCAGCTCGGGTTCCAGCACGTCACCGTTGCCGGTGATGACCAGCGAATGCTCGCGGTCGGCCACCGCCAGCATCGCCTCCAGGCGCCGCAGCATGCGGTCGGTGCGCCAGTCCTTGGCCAACTCCACGGCGGCGCGCAGCAAGTTGCCCTGGTGCTTTTCCAGCTTGCCCTCGAAGCGCTCGAACAGCGTGAAGGCATCGGCCGTGCCGCCGGCGAAGCCGGCGAGGATGCGTTCGTTGTAGAGCCGGCGCACCTTGCGGGCAGTCGCCTTGATGACGATATTGCCGAGCGTCACCTGGCCGTCGCCGCCGAGCGCGACACTGTTGCCGCGTCGCACGGAAAGAATGGTTGTGCCGTGGTATTGCTCCATCGCGTGTCCTTGTCGGTCTGGGTTGCCGGATTCCGGCCTGCTGCTTTCGGCACCCATTTTACCGATGACCGGTTCCGGCGGCGAAAAGTCGCACATTTCCCGCCCCGGCCGGCCGCCCGTCGCGGCCGGCTGATCGCCCTGCCTGTTTCAAGCAACCGGCCATGCGCCGCAGTAACGTTGGCTAGCGCACACTCACATGCGCACCGAAGGCGCTGCATCGAAGGCCGTATCCTGAAAGTGGGAATTGGGCCTATGTAATCCGTCTGTCCCGGGGAATCGTTTGACCGGCTGAAAGCGATACTCGAAAGTGAGTCCAAGACCCGACTCACTAACGGAAACCGTGCGCGCCTTCACCCTTTTCCTCCTTCTCGTTGTCTTGACCGGTTGCGCCAACACCAAGCGCGACCGCTATACGACGCCTGTCGTTCCCCTGCCGAACCAGTACAAACTGGCGGCTCCGGCGCCGGCCGCCATGGAATCGCGCAAGGGCGGCGGGGAAAGCAAGACCAAGCCGGAAGCGCTCGCCGAAGCCCAGCTGGCCGAGTGGTGGCGCATGCTCGGCAGCCCGGAACTCAACGCCCTCGTCGACCGCGCGCTGGCCAACAACGCCGACCTGCGCATCGCCACGCTGCGCATCGTCCAGGCCAAGGCGCGGGCGGACCAGGCCAGCGCCGACCAGCGGCCGGTCGTCACCGCCCCCTACCAGGCGAAGATCGAGGGGCCGGAATTCGGCATCGGCTCCCTGGTACCCGGCGAAACCATCGACAGGACGCGCCGCACCTACCAGTTGAGCCTGCGCGCCGACTGGCGCGCCGATCTCTGGGGCGAGCGCAGCTCGGCGACCGAATCGGCGGACATGCAGCTGTGGCGTGCGACCTTCCAGCGCGACGATACGCGCCGCCTGCTGATCGCCAACACCGCTGCCACGTATATCGAATACCTGTCGTTCAACGACCGCGTGCGCGTGGCGCGCGAGACGGAGGCCGTGCTGCGCGACATGCTCGAATCGGTGCGCGCCCGCATGGAGGCCGGCGACGCCACGATCACCGATCTGGAACAGCAGCGCGCCGCCGTGTATGCCGTACAGGCGACCATCCCGGCGCTGGAACTGCAACGCGAGAATGCGGCGAACAGCCTGGCGCAGCTCCTCGGCGTGACGCCGACCGCCCTGAGCCTGACCGACAGCGGCCTCGAAGCGCTGACTTTTCCCGGCGTGCTGCCGGGCGTGCCGGCCAACCTGCTGCGGCAACGCCCCGACGTGCGCGTGGTCGAAGCGCGCCTGCTGGCGGCCGACGCCGACATCGACGTCGCGTACGCACGGCTCCTGCCACCTCTCGACCTCACGGCGCAGGCCGGTGCCGGCGGTTATGTCCTCTCGCGGCTGTTCCAGAACCACACCCACTTCTGGACCCTCATCGCCAATCTCGCCGCCACCATCTTCGACTCCGGCAAACGCGACAACGAAGTGGCATTTGCGCGCGCCATGCACGAGGAACTGGTGGAAACCTACGTGCGCGTGCTCTACAACGCCATCCGCGAAGCCGAGGACGCCATCGCCTCGGTCCAGATGAACAGCCGGCGCCAGGATGCCCAGCAGGCGGCGGCGGACGCCGCGCGCCGGGCCTGGGAATACAGCATCGAATCCTACGGTGCGGGGGCGATCGACTACCTGACGCTGCTCGATACCGAGCGCACCTACCACCGCAACCTCGACGAATTCCACCGCATCCGCATGGAACGGCACAAGGGCCTGGTCGCCCTGTTCAACGCCCTGGGCGGCGGCATACCGCGCAGCGCAACGCTGGCCGACGAAGGCGCGCCATCCGCCGCGACGGGAACCGGCGGCAGCGCGGACGCCGCCGCGCCGGCCGGCAAATCCTACCTGCCGGTGCCGGAAGACGGCCAGGAATACTGGCTCGTCGAAATAGCCGGCCTGCAGGACCGGGCCGGCATCGCCCACCTCTGGCGCGACCTGAACCAGCGCTTCCCGGAGCTCATGGCCGGCCGCTCGGTCGTGCCGCGCCTGCTGGGCCGCGTCAGCTTCGAAGAGCAGGAGCGCGCCGCCTGGTATCGCGTCCTGGTCGCGCATTTCCCGACGCTCGACGCCGCCGAGCTCTTCTGCGGACAACTGGGCGCTCAGTTGCAGCGTTGCCGCGTCGTTTCCTCGCGCACGGAAGCCTTCCAGGATCTGCTGACCAGAACCCGCCCCGAGCTCAAGGCGCCGACACTTGAAACGGCACCCGATTTGGCGGATGCTTCGCAGCGCACCACGCCACCCCGGTTATCGGCCGACGACCCCGGCCAGGAAACCGGCGCTGCCCCAGCCCAGTCCATGCCCACCGTCATAGAGCACATGCCGGAGATCGAAAAACCGCAACAGCCGTCTACCCGGCCCAGCCTGCCGCCGACCTCCGGCAGCGCGGCGGCCGTATATGACAACCGGTCACGCGGCTTTGTCCTCAAAGCCGACATTCCCAAATCGTCCGATCTCCGGCACTGCCTGGGCCTGGACTCCAACGACGCGGTAAGCCGATGCATAAGCCAACTTCCATAGAGACTCTCGCGGAGGCCTCCCTGACCCCGCGCCAGCAACAGATTCTCGGGCTGCTGCGAGCCGGGAAGGTCAACAAGGAAATTGCACGGGAACTGGACATCAGCCTGGGCACGGTCAAGCAGCACGTCGTCGCCCTGTTCAAGAAGCTCAAGGTACGCAATCGCGCCATGGCGGTCAGCCACGGCTTGAAATTCGGCGCGAGCGGCAACCGGGCGGAGGCACCGAAACTGACCGGCGAGGGACTGCTGGAGCGGCGCCCCTGCGTCGTCCTGAGCGTGGTGCTGCCGGAATCCGTGCCCGCCGACGCCGGCCGCCTGATGCACCAGACCCTGGCAACGTATGCCTTCGACCATGACGCCCTGTTCCTGGCACGCAAGGGTAATGCCGGCGATCTCATCTTCGGTATCCAGCATCCGCGCGAACACGATCTGTTCCTGGTGCTGCGGGCCGCCCATATCGTCTTCCGCGCCCTCGCGACCCAGAACGTGGCGTTTGCCGACGCGCTCCGCGGCGGCCTGACGGCGGGGATGGTGGTCGCCAGCGTGAATCGCCACGGCGGCTGGTCGGGGGAAGCCATCGCCAGTCCCGCCATCGCCCAGGCGCGCGAACTGGCGCACGCGGCGCAGCCGGGCCGGCTCGCGTTGAGTCCCTCCGCGGAGGACTTGCTGCAAGCTCTGAGCCCGTGTGCTCCGACGCCGGTCGTTCCCGACTTCTTCAGTTTCCAGGCGCTCGACCGCTTCCCCTGGAACACCGGCTGCGACCCGGAAGCGCCGGTCGGACGGGACCTCGAACTAAAACGCCTGGAGGCAGCGCTGGAATCGGCCGCCGCGGGAGCGCACCGCCTGGTCTATCTCGAAGGCGAAACCGGCATGGGGAAATCCCGCCTCTGCCGCTGGCTGGCGACGCGCTGCACCGCCCGGGGCGGCCGCGTTCATCACTTCGTCTGCGCACCTGACAGCGGCGGTTTGCTCATCTACGCGCTGCCCGACGGCAAGCCGACAACCATAGCCGCCGTCCGGGAAACGCTGGCGGCAACACCCGCCGCGCGTCCGGAAGCGATCATCGTCGACGATGGCCACCTGCTGGCAGCGGATATTCTGGCGGCGCTTACCCAGCTGGGAGCGAACACCGCCGGACGGCTCGTCGTCATCGCCGCCCGGCGGCTGCCGGAAACGGCCGCCAAGGCAGACGAAACCTTGCGGCTCGGCCGCCTCACGCAAAGCGCGACCGAACAGCTGGTCGGCCGGATTCTCGGCGCGACCGACTTGTCGCCTCTCGCCACAAAAATATCCCGCGATGCCGTCGGCGTGCCGCTGTTCGCCATCCAGCTCGCGCGCCAGCACGAAGCGGGGCCTTTGCCCCTGCCGCTGCGCTTCGTCATCGGCGCCCGCATGGACAGCCTCGGACTCGATCACGTGCTGCTGCGCCGCGTCGCCCATGAATCGTCCCCGCGCAGCCTGGCCGAACTGGCCGCGGACATGAATGCCTCGCTCGACACGGTGCAGGCCGCCACCGCGCTGGCGGTCGCCAGCGGCGTGCTGCGCAACGACGACCAGGGCCGGTTCAGCTTCACGCACCCCTTGTTGCGTCGGGCCGTCATCGACGCCCAAGCGGATTAGGCATGCCGTCCTTCCTCGACAAACTGCTATCGCGTTCGTCTGCCGCCGAGGCCGGCGCCCACCCGCTACGGGACGTATTCCGCTCGTCCGACCTGCGCCATGTCATGCCGGGGCTCGCCCTGGCCGCTCTGCTCTACAACATCCTCGGCCTGGCGCTGCCGATGGCCATCTTGCAGATCATGGACCGGGTGGTGGTCAACCAGTCCCTGGAGACGCTGGTACTGATCGTATTCGGGGTACTGGCCGGCCTGATCCTGGAAGAACTGCTGCGCGCCGTCAATGGCTTCATCACCGGATGGCTGGGGGCCCGCTTCGAACACAGCGCCAGTGTCGGCGCGCTTTCCCGGCTGATGCGCGTGCCCTTGCGGCAACTGCAGCGCGAGGAACCCGGCGTGTACGCCGAACGCATCGGCGCCGCCAGCCGGGTCGCCGAGTTTTACTCGGGCCAGGCACTGCTGGTGCTGTTCGACCTTCCCTTCGCGCTGATCTTCCTCGCCATGATCGCCATCATCGGCGGCTGGGTGGTGGTGGTACCACTCGCCCTGCTGACGATCTTCGCCTATGTCATCGTCCGCTTCGGCGACTGGCTGAAGGAACAGGTGGACCAGCGTCACATTCAGGACGACCGGCGCACCAATTTCCTCATCGAGGTGCTCTCCGGCATCCACTCGGTCAAGACCCTGACGATGGAATCGCTGATGGAGCGCCGCTACGAGCGCCTGCAAGCCACCAATGCCGAAATGAGCGAGAAGCTCGCCTATGGCAGCGCCATGGCGGCAGCCACCGGCATGCTGTTTTCCCAGATCATGGTCGTCGGCGTCGTCTTTGCCGGCGCCTGGGGCGTGTTCGCCGGCGGCATGACCCCGGGCGGCCTCGCCGCCTGCATGATGCTGTCGGTACGCGCCCTGCAGCCCTTGCGCCGCAGCCTGTCCGTCTGGCTGCGCTATCAGTCTTTCGTCGCGGCACAGGCGCGCCTGAAAGAAGTCGCCGACATGCCCAGCGTCGATGACCGGGCGAAGCCTTCGCTGCCGCCGGTGCGCCGGGAAATCAGCCTGCAGGGCGTAACCATCGCCCGCGGCGGCGGTGTCCCGCTCTTCCAGGACATCTCGCTGGCCGTGAAGGTGGGCGAATGCCTTGCCATTCGCGGCGACAGCGGCAGCGGCAAAACCACCCTGCTGTCGTTGATGAACGGTCTGGAGCAGCCCGGATCGGGCATGGTGATGGCCGACGGTCGCCGGCTGGACGAATTCAACGCCGACAGCGTGCAGCGGCAGATCGCCCTGCTGCCGCAGACCGGAACCATCATCACCGGCACGATACTCGAGAACATGACGATGTTCGACGAGCAGCTGAACAAGTCGGTCATCGAGATCGCCAAGCAGATGGGGCTCGACCGCATCATCGCCGGGATGAAGCTCGGCTATGAAACGCGTCTCGGCGAAAGCAACGCCGAGACGCTGCCGGCCGGTGTGCGCCAACTGATCTCGATCGTGCGAGCCCTCGCGCACAACCCCAGCGTCATCCTGTTCGACGAAGCCAACATCTCCCTCGACATGGGCGCCGACCAGTTGTTGCGCGACTACCTGGCCCAGCGCAAGGGGCACTGCATCCTCGTTCTCGTCACCCATCGCCCGTCCCTGCTGTCCCTGGCCGACCGGACGCTCATTCTTTCGGGTGGCCGCCTCGTCGACAGCGTTACGGCAGCCGCCGAAGCCGCCGCCGCCAAGGCGCCGCCGGTTACGGCAGAACGACCGCAGCACGTCGACGAATTGGCCAACATCATCCACGAACACTATGTGGAGGAATCGGATTTCTCCAAATGCCTGCTGCCGCTGCTGGAGGCCATGCACTGGTCGGGACGCGGACGCGAACTCGCCGAAGCAATGCCCCATATGCTGCGTACGCTCGATCTCTCGGGCCTGTGCAGCGTGATGGCCAACCTCGATCTGCTGCCGCGCCATTTCCGCGGCAACCTGGCCCGGCTCGACAGCCGCCTGATGCCCTGCCTGTTCATCCCCGCCAATCGGCCGGCCAGGGTCGTCCTGGAGCGGCAAGACGACGGCCGCTTGCGCTGCTTCGATGGCGATGCCGGCGAGATGATCGTCGAAGCGACATCCGAGGAAGGCGAAATCTATCTCTTCCGCCCCCCGGAATCCGCCCAGGGCCGCAGCCGCCTCCGCGGCTCGTGGTTCGCCAACCTGGCGCTGCGCTTTCGCCGCCACATTTTTCTTGCCTTCGTCCTGACGGTTTTCGGCACCGGACTCGATCTGGCGGCGCCGCTGTTCGTCAAGTCGATGTACGACCATGTGCTGCCCAGCGGCGACATCGAGATGCAAAGCTATCTGCTGCTCGGCGTTGCCATCGCGCTGGCGCTCGGCTTTCTGCTGCGCCGCCTGAAAAGCAGGATCATCGCCCATATCGGCGGACGCACGGAATACATCCTCGGCACCAGCGTCTTCCGCCGCGTCATCGGTTTGCCCGCCGCATCGACCGAGAACGCCTCGGTCAACCGCCAGGTCGGCCGGATACGCAACTTCGAAAGCCTGCGCGACTTCTTCCTCGGCCCGCTGACCATCATCGTCTTCGATCTCCCGGCCAACCTTCTCGTCATCGCCGTCGTCGCCGTGATCAATCCCCTGGCCCTGACCACGATTGCCGGCGCCGCGATCATCTACGTCCTGCTGGCCTGGGGAACGCGCGGCTTCAGCGAGCGCGCGGTGGCGCAATCGACGCAAGCCTCCGTCGCCCGCTGGGAATTCCTTAACGAGACGATCACGCAGATGCGTCTGGTCCGCGGCGCCGGCTGTCGCGACATCTGGCTGGAGCGCTACCGCCAGCTCAGCGGCAAGGCCGTCATGGCCAACTATCGCAACCAGCAGGTTCACGCCCGCATCAACGGCACGGCCCAGGTGGTCAACACGGTCACCGGCCTGGCGACGCTGGCGATTTCCGCGCTCACCACCATCCAGGGCAGCCTCAGCAGCGGCGCGATGATCGCCACGATGATGCTGGTCTGGCGCATCATCGGGCCGATGCAAAACCTATTCCTGGCCGCCACCTCGGTGGCCAGCATCCGCAGCAGCGTGCAACAGATCGAAAACCTGATGCACCTGCCCGGCGAGCGCGACGGCGGCGTGCGCCAGACCTTGCGCCCCCCCTTCCAGGGCGCCCTGAGTTTCTCGCGCGTGTCCTTCCGCTACGACAACGACGCCGACCCCGCCCTGCTCGGCGTCAGCTTCTCCATTTTGCCGGGCCAGGTGGTGACCGTCACCGGCCCCAATGGCTCGGGCAAGTCCACACTGCTCAAGCTGATCGCGCGCACCTTCATCCCGCAGGCGGGCACCCTGCGCCTCGACAACCTCGACATACGCCAGCTCCCGGTTGCCGACCTGCGCGCGCGCCTGAGCTACATGCCGCAAAATTGCGACCTGTTCTACGGTACCGTGACCCAGAACCTGCGCCTGGCCCATCCCTCGGCCACCAGCGCCGAAATCCACTGGGCCATCGACATGGCGGGGCTCAGCGCCGACATCGAAGCCCTGCCGCAGGGACTGGAAACGCGCATTTCCAACAGCCGCTCCGAGCAGTTGCCGAACGGCTTCCGCCAACGGCTCACACTGGCCCGCGCCGTGCTCAAGCCGGCCGCCGTGGTCATGCTCGACGAGCCCGGCAACGGCCTCGACGATGCCGGCGAAGAGGCGCTCCTGCGCTGCATCGCCTGGCTGCGCAGCCGCTGCACGCTGCTGATGGTCTCGCACCGGCCGAGCCACATGCGCCTGGCGGACATCGTCATCTACATGGAACATGGCGCCATTGCCGCCATGGGCCCCTTCGACCGCATCAAGGACAAGCTCATGTCGGGAACACGGAAATGATCTTCAGACCAAGAAACAAGGGGCCGTCTGTCGATCCAGGCAAGGTTGCCCTCGGCCGCCGCGAACGCAACCTGCTGTCCGAAACCATACAGATCGAAGAGGAACTGCTCCCCACCTTCGTCCGCCCCATGCTGGGGATGGCGGCGCTTGCCGTCGTCGCATTCCTGCTTTGGGCGGCCATGACCCACATCAAGGAAGTGGCACGCGCACAAGGGGAAATCGTGCCGGCCGGCAAGATCAAGGTCGTCCAGCATCTCGACGGCGGCGTGGTCGCCGAAATCCCCGTGGAAGAACGCATGCTGGTCGAGGAAGGACAGGTCCTCCTGCGCATCGACGGCAGCCAGGCGCTCGCCGACCTGCGCCAGATGGAAGCACGCCAGGTGTCGCTGAAACTGCGCGCCGAGCGGCTCAGCGCCTTCGTCGAGGAACGCAAACCCAATCTCTCACCGCTGGCCGGCGAACACCTCGACCTGCTGGCGGATCAGGAGGAGATTTATCGCCAGCAGATCACCACGCGCAATTCCACACTGTCCATCCTCGACCACCAGATCGACCAGCGCCTGCGTCGCCTGTCGCAACAGGAGAACTCCCTCGCCGCCGCCCGCGAACATCAGGACCTGACCAAGGAACTCTCGCTCATGCGCGAAGATCTGGCGGCGCGCCGCCTCGTCAACCGCACCGTGCTGCTGGAAACACGCCGCGCCAAGGTGACGGCGGATGGCGAAGTGGCGCGCCTGATCGACGAAGCCGACGTCAATAAGCAGGAACTCGCCGAAGTCAGAAGCCGGCGGGCCGATACCGCGAACCAGTTGCGCCGCGACGCGCTCAACGAACTCGGTGCCGTACGCTCGGAATTGGCCGAGGTCGAGGAAACCATCCAGCGGCTCCAGGCACGCGTCGACCGGCTGATTATCCGCGCCCCGTACCACGGCTACGTGCAGGAACTCAAAGTGCAAACCGTCGGCCAGGTCATCCAGCCAGGAGCGCTGCTGATGCAGCTCGTTCCCGACGAGAGCCCCCTGGAAGCCGAGATTCGCATCCTGCCGAAAGACGTCGGCCATATCCGTGTCGGACAGGATGTGAACCTGCGCATTACCAGCTACGACTACACCCGCTTCGGCTATGCCACCGGCAAGCTCAAGCGCATCTCCGCGTCCAGCATCGCCAGCGAGGACAACAAGCCGTACTACCGCGGCTGGGTGAGCCTGGACAATCCGTACGTCGGCACCACCCCGGGACAAAACATGCTGCAGGCCGGCATGAGCCTGGAAGCCGACATCGTCGCCGGCGAAAAAACGCTTCTCGCCTATATCACCAAGCCGGTCATCGACGTCTTTTCACGCTCATTCCACGAGCGTTGATGGGGCTCGTCGCCGAGGGGCCCACGCACCGCCGGTACGCGGCCCCGGTCACTCGCCGGCTTGCCTCCCCGAGGCAACCGGTGGGTACCCCGACCGGCCAACGACTACGGCAACGCGCCCATCCGCCACCCAACCAATTGGCACTAAACAGTTAAAACAACAATGACTTGAATGAATACTGCATTGCTGCGGAGCATTCTCGTTCAATGTAGCCGACTATAACCACTGGCCGTCTAGTGGTATAGCGGACAAGTCACTAGGATGGCGTAACTAAAAGTTTCTCAGGGACGACTATCATGGCTCAGAAAACGCCGAATTCTCAAGACAATCAAGGTGTTGAAGATATCGAAGACGAAAATGCCGCTGCCGAGAACCAAGAGGCGCAGCTATTTGACGACCTGACCGTCCTGAGTCGCGAGGAGCAGGAAAAACTCGCGCCGAAGACCGATGATGCCGCCGCACCGCCCGATCGGGTCGATGGAACGGGCAACGAGAACGTCCAGACCGGCGCTCGCATCACCGAAGAAAAGCATGAAGACAAGATCGTCCAAGGCACCGTCAATGCCGAGAACATCGCCGTCGCCCGCAATCAAGCCAACGAGGGGGTAGTCGCCCCGACTCAAGAAACGCACAGCGCCGGGCATCAAGACCCGGTCCCCCCGGTTTCCCAGCCGCTGCCCGCCGCCGAGATTGCCCTCGATCCGACCCAAGCGGGCAAGGACCAAGGACCCTCCGCACTTCCGCCCGAGGTTGTTACCCCGGTTGGTGGTAGCCACAACGGGCAAGCCGGAACGCACACCCAACGCGGTAGCAAAGGTGGCGATGAGAGCGAAGAGCCCACGCCGCCGTCCACCCCGACACCCCCAGTCGAGCCCGAACCTGGCGACGACGATGCGGACAACGACACCGATGCGGATGCGGATGCGGATGCGGATGCGGATGCGGATGCCGATGCCGATGCCGATGCCGATGCCGATGCCGATGCCGATGCCGATGCCGATGCGGATGCGG
>CAZWFC010000073.1:0-14545 GCA_964632965.1 uncultured Rhodocyclaceae bacterium | reverse complement strand
ATGCGCCACGGCGAAGACCTCGCCGCCCACTACGCCTCGGCCGACCTGTTCCTGTTTCCCAGCCTGACCGAAACCTTCGGCAACGCCACCACCGAAGCGCTCGCCAGCGGTCTCGGCGTCGTCGCCTACGCCGAAGCTGCCGCAGCGGAAATCATCCGCGACGGCAGGAACGGACAACTCGTCCCTGCGGGCGATGCCGCAGCCTTCGTCGCCATGGCGGCCGACCTTGCCGCCAATCCGGCCCTGCTCGCGGCAAAACGCGAATGCGCGGCGTCCTCGGTGGCGCAACTCGATTGGGAACGCATCCACGATGCCTTCGCCACCGCCCTGGTCTGTCTCGTCAAGTCCCATGCCGGAGAACACGCGGTCGGGAACAAGCTCGCCGTGGCGCCGGACTGACGCCACCGGGCATTGGAGCCGCGCGGCGACTACCCGACAGCCTCGACCGACTGGCATCGCCAGAGCCGTAGCCTGGCGCGTTCGCGCCCGAGGTAACGCTTGAGATATCCCGCGTATTGCTGGTCCTCGAAAGCGATATGGTGCGAGAGCCATTCGCCGACCAGAAACGGCAATACCTCGTTTGCATCCTTCACCCCGCCGGCGCGCAAACGCGCCTCGAACTCCACTATCCTGGCGACAAGCTGGTCGTGGGCCTGTTTGTGACGTTCGAAATCGGGGTACTCGGCCGCCTGCATCAGCCGCTCCTCCTCCGCGAAGTGATTGCGCGTATACGCACAAAGCGCGGCCAACGACTTCCGCGTCATCTCCACGGAGGCGCCATGGTTCCGGCGCACGCCGTCGCAAAGCTCATTGACGATATCGAAAATCTGCTTGTGCTGACTGTCGATCACATCGCAACCGACACTCAGAATATCCTGCCACTCGAACGTCGACATATCCATGGCCTCCTGTAAATGCGCCGACGCGATCTGCGCCGTGAATGAACGCTTCCATGATGGAACAACAAGCGTTTCAGGATGTTTGCAGACCTGTGAACGATGGCTCGCGACGCTCGCGATCGAGTCATGAAACGGTCACCAATACCAACGCAATGACGGCTATGCTCTCGCTTTGCGCTACCGGTTCCTTCCGGACATGACATGAACAGGATGCAAATCAGACCGGACACCACCTGCGGCACCTGTTGTTATTACCTCGAACGGGAACACGGCAGGGGCGCCTGCCACCGCTACCCGCCGAGCTTCGCCGGCGAGCATGCGCCCCAGGAACTGCACCGCTGGAGCTTTCCCCTGGTGACACAGCATTCCTGGTGTGGAGAACACAAAACGATATGTTTGGACGCGCCTTTTTCCCCACGCGACAGCCTGTAGCCGACGCCCTCCGGCGCCATGCCCGGATCATCGGCGTGGCCAGCGGCAGCGGCGCGCGCGACCACGGCTGTGCAGACGGCCCCGACGTGCTGCATACGCTCGGCTTCTTTCGCGAACTGGAAGATATGGACGATCGCCTGCGCTGGGATCCGACGATCCAGCCGCCAACGCCGGAAGACGATGCCCTGCGCACGGTGGCAAGCATTTCCGGGAAGCTGGCGCAAGCCGTGGTCAACACCCTGGCGGAAGGCGACTTCCCCGTCGTCATCGGCGGCGACCATTCCTGCGCCATCGGCACCTGGTCCGGCGCCCATGCCCATCTTGCCGATACCGGGCGCCTCGGCCTGATCTGGATCGACGCCCACATGGACAGCCATACCGCGAGGACCTCGCCATCGCAGGCTCTCCACGGCATGCCGCTGGCCTGTCTCCTCGGCCACGGCGACCCCAGCCTGACCCAGGTGATGTCGGATTGCCCCAAGGTCCTGCCGCAGGACGTGTGCCTGATCGGCGTGCGCAGCTTCGAGTGGGGCGAGGCCGCGCTGCTGCGAACACTGGGCGTGCGCATCTACTTCATGGACGAAATCAGGGAGCGCGGTTTCCTGGCGGTATTCCGCGAGGCCGTCGCCCATGTCAGCCGGGAAACGGTCGGCTACGGCATCAGCCTCGACCTGGACGCACTGGACCCGGCCGAGGAAGCCGGCGTCGGTTCGCCGGTACCCGACGGCCTCCACCGCCAGGAACTGCTGGCCGCACTCGAATCGGTCCATGCCGACCGCAAACTCATGGCGCTGGAAATCGTCGAATACAACCCCTACCGCGACAAGGACTACGCAACCGCCCGCGCGGTGAGCGAGCTGTGCAAGTCGCTGCTCGCCTGACGTTTCCGTCATCGGCCTGTTACAAACCACGGGTAGCGTCTCCCTCCGTCACCCATTTGCGGAGCGCACCATGTATTTCAATTCGGAAACCGTACACGTCGCCAGGCTGGCCGCCCTCGATCACTACCAGTCGGCCTCGAACATACTGCTCGACTCCACCGCCCGGCTGATCGACCTGTACAACGACACCGGCAGCCAGGCGCTCGGCCTGGCGCGCTGCGGCGAGGCTCGGCCGGACGCCGACCGATTCAAGCAACTCGTGCCGAACCTCTTCATGGGTCATCTGCGCATCGCCGGCCATGCCCACGAAAATCTCGTTCGCCTGCTGGAAGCGCAGATACACAGTTCCAGCAACCTCGCCAAATTCACGCTCGACAAGACGGCGCAGATGTCCCCGCCCCTGGTCGAGCTCGCCATCGATGCGGTCGGATCGATCATCGCGGCCGGCGAAAGCGTCAGCGACGAACTGGGCAACGCATCCATCAAGGCGGTCGGCGAAGTGGAAAAGAAACTCGGCCGGTCATCCCGCGCAAAGAAGCAATCCCGTTCATAGTCGATCCGTCTTGTTCCAGGAGTCCGCCATGAAAACCCCGATTTTCGTCATCGCCGGCCTGTTCGCCGCCGGCGCCTTCGCCGCCGACAAGACTGCGGTGGAACGTGTCCTGTCGGTCGAATTCACGCCGACCGCAGCGCCGCGCAGCGAGGCGGACAGGGTGCGGACCTACACCACGTCGAGCGCCGTCGTCACCTATGCCGGCGGCAAGCGCAAAGCGTTCCCGCTGTCCTACCACACGCTGTTCCGCGCCGGCGACAGAATCGGCGGCGGCACGGCCGGCCTCGTCGTCGACCGCGACGGCCAGCCCATCATGAACTCCATGCCCGGCGCCGGCGGCGACTCGGCCCAAGGCCCCTTCCATGCCTATGCACCGGACGCCAACTCGCTGATTCGCGTCGGCCGCGGCACGCATGAGAAGCTATTCCTCGTCACCCACTACGAGTACCACACCGAGGCGCCGCTGGTTTCCGGCAAGGGTACGCTGGATCTATACGCCCAGTTGCCCGCGGCGATGAGCCTGTCCGGCATCCGGCAGGACCGCAAGACCGGCAAGCTCGCCGCCGGAAGCATCGCCAACATCGACATGAAAGACATCGGCGGTCTCTGGATTCCCTGCGCCGGCTCGCTTACGCCGTGGAACACGCACATCGGCGGCGAGGAATACGAACCCAACGCGCGCCAGTTCGAGACCGAACCGCTCGACGCCATGAACCTCTACCTGAAAACACCCGGCAAACGCTTCGACGCAGGCGGCGCCAACCCCTACCGCTACGGCCACCCCGTCGAAGTCGCCGTTGCCGCCGACGGCTCGACCCGCGTCGCGAAGCGCTACGCGATGGGCCGCCTGTCCACCGAGCTCGCCGACATCATGCCCGACGAGCGCACCGCCTACGTGGGCGACGACGGCCGCGACACCATGATGTTCATGTTCATCGCCGACCGGCCGCGCGATCTATCGGCCGGAACGCTCTACGCCGCGCGCTGGGAGCAGACAGCCGCCGGGAACGGCGGCGCCGCCAGGCTCGTCTGGATCAGGCTCGGCCACGCCACGGAGGCGGAGATTGCCGCGCTGATCGACCGCGGCATCCGCTACTCCGACATATTCGATACGGTCTCTGCCGCCGAGGTCAACGGCGATCCGGAGAAATACCGCGAGTACAAGCCCGTTTTCGTCTACGAGGGCCAGGGCGGCATGCGCACACCGGGCTCCGGCGCAAAACAGGAGGTCGCCTGGCTCAAGGTCAAGCCGGGTATGGAACAGGCCGCCGCCTTCCTCGAATCGCGCCGCTACGGCGCCGTACTCGGCGCCACCAGCGAATTCACCAAGATGGAAGGCGTCACGCACAATGCCGCCGACCGCAGGCTCTACATGGCGATGTCCTACGTCGAAGCCGGCATGCTCGACGGCCAGAACGGCGCGCGCCCGCAAGACCACGTTCGCCTTCAGGGCGATGCCAAGGACCTCGCCTGCGGCGCCGTATACGAAGCCCGGCTGGACGCCGGACAGAAGGATGCCGCCGGTACGCCGATCGCCAGCGACTGGGTCGCCGCCACCATGCAGAGCGTACTGCTCGGCGCCAGGAAGCCCTTCGGCCAAGCCTATGCGCCTTACGACCGCTGCGATACCGAGCGTATCGCCAACCCCGACAACATCAAGTATTCGCAAGAGATGCGCACGCTGTTCATCGGCGAGGATTCCGGCAACCACCTCAACAATTTCCTCTGGGCATGGAACATCGACAGCGGCAACCTCGTCCGCATCGCCTCCGCCCCCGCCGGCGCCGAGCATACGGGCCTGCAGGTGGTGCCCAACGTCAACGGCCACAGCTACATCATGGGCAACGTCCAGCACCCGGGGGCCGGCGCCGACCTCAAACAGTATCCGGATGAGGTCAGGATCGGACTGCGGGCGAAAATCGACCAGCGCGGCAGCGTCGGCTACATCGGCGGACTCCCCGAACTGCGCCGCTGATCCGGCTTGGCAGCCGGGGCGGCTGCCCCATCGTCAGTCCAGCAGTCGCGCGACGCCGTCCGGGGAAACCGGGCGCGCCAGCAGAAATCCCTGTACCTCGTCGCAATAGACGCCGCGCAGGAAATCCAGTTGCGCCTCGGTCTCGACGCCTTCGGCGATGACCTTCAGATCCAGCCCGTGCGCCAATTCGCCGATGGCGGCGACGATGGCCCCGTAGCTCGGGTTTTCCCCCAGGCCGCGGACGAAGGACTGGTCGATCTTCAGCGTATCGATCGGCAGGTCCACCAGATAGGACAGGCTGGAGTAGCCGGTGCCGAAATCGTCGATGGAAAGACGGACGCCGAGCGCCTTGAGCCCGTGCAGCACCTCGATGGCGCCGGCCGCACTGCGCACCAGCAGGGATTCGGTCAGTTCCAGTTCGAGGCGTCCGGGCGCGATGCCGCTCGCCCGCAAGGCCCGCTTCACCTCGTATTTGAAACCGTCGGCGAAAAACTGGCGCGCCGAGACATTCACCGCCATGCGCAGCGGCGGCAAGCCGGCGGCGTCCCATGCCTGCAACTGCCGGCAGGCCGCATGCAGGACCCAGGCGCCGATGGGCACGATCAGGCCCGAACCTTCGGCCACGGGGATGAAACTGCCCGGCGACACCACGCCCATCTCCGGATGCTGCCAGCGCAAGAGGGCTTCGACGCCGGCCAGATGTCCGCTTTCGATGTCGTACTGGGGCTGGTATTCGAGAAAGAGTTCGTCGCGCTCCAGCGCATGGCGCAAACCGTTCTCCAGCACCAACTGGCGCCGGGCATCGCTGTCGATATCGGGCGTGAAGAACTGGCAGCCGTTGCCGCCCTGACGCTTGGCCCGATCCATCGCATCGTCGGCGGCGTGGATCAGTTCGTCGGCTTTCCTGCCGTCGTGAGGATGGACGGCGATGCCGATGCTGGCGGTAACGAACAACTCCTGCCCGTCGATGTCGAACGACGCGGCAAAGTGTTGCAGCAGCTTGTTGGCCACGCGCGCGCCATCGCGCAGGTGATGGGTATCGCGCAGCAGGATAGAGAACTCGTCGCCGCCGCTGCGTGCCACCAGGTCGGTTTCGTAGAGCGCCGCCGCCAGGCGGCGCGCCACGGCTTGCAGCAGACGGTCGCCGCCGGCGTGGCCGAGGGACTTGTTGATGTTCTTGAAACGGTCGATACCCAGTTGCAGCACCATCAGCGGCGCCCGGTCGCGGCTGCCGACCTTGTTGAGGGTGCGCTGCAACTGCTTCTGGAATTGCCGCCGGTTCGGCAGACCGGTCAGCGTATCGTGCCCCACCAGGCGGCGGATATGGGCCTCGGCGCGGCGCTGCTCGGTCACGTCGGCCAGCGTCAGGATGATGCCGCTGGCCAGACCCTGCGCGTTGTGCATTGGCGCCGCCCAGACCTGGAAGGCGATGGCCTGGCCGTCGCGGCGGCGCTGGTCGAGCAGTTCGCGGCCGCTCACCGCCTTGCCGCGCAGCGCCTGTTCCCAGACGCCGGTGAGCGATTCCTCGGGGTCGTCGGCCGTCGCCGGCAGCCCGGCGCCGAGCATTTCGAGGTCGCTCCAGCCGAGCATGGCCGTCGCCGCGCGATTCCAGAGCGTGACGCGGCCGGCGATATCGGTCGCGACGATCGCCGTCGGCGAGTCGGCCACCAGGGCATGCAGCAGCTCGCTCGACTTGTGCAGCGACTCCTTGACGCGGCGCCGGTCGGGACGGCAGCGAACGGTCACCAGGTGGGCGGCCAAGCCCTCCCACTCGATCGGACTACAACACATTTCCGCCGGCGCCTTGCGCCGGTCCGGGAGAAACACGTCGATCTCGCCGCAATCGCCGCCGACGACCGGGTGACCGAACAGCCGGCCGTTCAACCCGCCCCGTGCGGCGAGGAAAAAACCCTCCGCCGCCGCGTTGGCGTACAGGATATGTCCGTCACCGGCGACCACGACGATGCCGTCGTGTCCGCGGCCGAAACTCCGCGCGGATTCCGCGGCGCCCGCCGGGTCGCCGTGGATGCGGTCCAGCGCCGCCGCATGCCTGCTGCCGTCCATGGATTCTCCTTTCCGGTGTCAGGTGCCGGCGATATCGACGGTCAACAGCGAAACATCGTCATGCGGCTCCATGCCGTCGAGGAAACCGACCAGTTCGCTCTTGATGTACTGGAGCACATGGCCGCCGCCCGCCCGCGCGTCCGCCAGCGCCCCGTGCAGGCCGTCGTTGCCGAACATTTCGCCGCGCGCGTTCTGCGCTTCGAGAAGCCCGTCGCTGCACAGAACGACGTAGCGAATGCCTTCCAGGGAAAGCAGCAGCGTATCCGCTTCGAAGCGATCGGGCGCGACGACGCCGAGGGGAAAGCGGAAGGCCGGCACCTCACGCACCACATGGCCGGCATCGTCCAGCATCAACAGCGGCGGCTGCCCGCCGTTCCACACTTCGAGTTCCCGTTGCAGCGGCGAAAGCCGCAACAGCGTGGCGGCGCAGAAGTGACCGGTGGGCAACAGGTCGTTCAGCTTGCGGTTGATCTCGGCGGCAATCTCGCCGATCGCGTAGCCCTTGCGGGTCATGGCGAAGAAGACGTCCGAGGTGGGCAGCGCGCCGACGGCGGCCGACAGGCCGTGGCCGGTGAAATCGCCCATCAGGATATGCAGTTGATCCGCCGGGGTGCGCTCGTAGATCAGCAGGTCGCCGCAGAAATGCCCGGCGGTGATCATCCAGTGGCGCAGGAAATCGACGTCGCCGGGACTGCGGCGAATGACGCGGTCGAACATGTGCTGGGCGAGTTTCACCTCCTGGCGCATGCGCGTCTGGAAACGCTCCTGCTGGCGATAGACATCCCGCATGCGTTCGAAGCCGGCAATCTTGGCCTTGAGCATCGTGACATTGCCTGGCGCATCGACGAAGTCGACCGCCTCGCTCTCGATGAACTCGGCCAGGGTCATGCGGTCGTCGCTCGATGCCGTGAGTATCACCGGCGTGAAGCCGCTGCCGCTGGCGGCGGCAATTTCCCGCGTGCAGCGATAGCCGCCGCCATCGGGCAGGGCGATGTCCATGAGCACGAGATCGGGCTGGTGGTACTCGAACTTCGCCAGGGTTTCGCCGCACGTCGTCGCCGCCAGCACGTCGTGGCCGTCGGCGTCCAGCAGACTGCGCAAGGCCCGCAACTCCATGCGATCGTGTTCCGCGATGAGGATTTTCATCGTCAGCCGGCCGCCGCTTCGAATACGAACAGCCGCTCCACGCCGGCCAGCTTGAAGATATTGACGATCTTCCTGTCGCACTTGTCCAGCACGAGGGCCTTGCCGCTTTCCTGGCAGGTTCGCGACCACGCCATCAGCGTGCCGATGCCCATGCTGTCGATATAGCCGAGATTCGAGAAATCGACCATCAGCTTGCGCACGCCGGGCTCGGAAAGCAAGCGGCCGAACGGGATGCGCATGTCCATCGTGCTCATGATGTCGAAACGGACCGGCAGACGAATGCGTCCGGTGTCTCCGCTCATCGAAATGGGATGTTGTGCCATGTTGACCTCTCTCGATGTAGGTGTATTTACGGAGATGCAAATTACCAGCGCAGAACGCAAACAAAATGATGTTGTCTTGAATTTTTCATGTCAGTCAGACAGGTCACTTGCACATCCACGCGCAACGCCCTGATTGAATTGCAATCGTCGAAATCGCAGCCTATGCCGTAGCCCAGACGAGACAAATCCGACAAGCAACTGCAACCTGCACGGCCACAGAATAGGCACCGAAGGACGAGTTCCCGCCACATTGCAAATGAATATCCACGTAAAGGAATATCCATGAATCGTCTATTCCCGCTGACGTTCGCCGCACTCGCCGGCGTTGCAACACCCGGCGCCGCCGCAACGTTCGATTACGATCTGCTGATCGTTGCCTGCGACGAATCGTCGTGTTGGCGCATCGCCGAACAGACGCTGGCCGCCGGTCCCGGCGACAAGGCCGAGTACCGCGGCGGCGGACTCAAGCTCCAGATCGAAACGGTCGCCAGAAGGCCGGACGCGGTCGATGCGCGCATATCCGTCGATATGCGCCCGCCGGAAGAAAATGCGATGACATCGAGTCCCGGCACGACGCTTCCGGTACGACGCGTTCAGTTCAATGTCGAACCCTGCACCCTGAAACACGGCGTTTTCAGCGCCGTCGCTTCCTTCGTGAACGCCGGCAACGCCTACCGCGTCTGGGCGCGCCTGGCCTCGGCCCGCTGAAACTCCGTCAGGACGCCGGGATGCGCGGCCACGCCGACGCCTTGGCGCACTCCGGCGGGTTCATGCCGGACCTGCGGCAGAGGGTCGCCGACTTGCCAGCCCTGCGGCGCCGCAGTGGCGGTATCGATGGGCTCGCCATGAAGCCAATGGCGCTTCTGCAGGTATTGATCCCGGTTCATGCTCCTGTCTCCTCGAAATTCAGTGCTGTGGCGGCTCATCCGCCGGAGGTGCCGCATCGTTGTGATACAGCCGTTGATTGACGAAAAGGCTGTTGCCCGGCATCGCCTTGGCCCGCTTCTTGACCTCGGCGGCGACGATGGATATCTGCAAGTGATTCTGGAACATGCCGGCAGACGCCTCGACGGCGCCGATGGAGAGCGCGGTGAGACGATGGAATTCCATTTCGCCCTTGCGGTTCTCGGTGATGTAGCCGCCGCGTTCGATGTCGTCGTTGCTGAAGAAGCCGAGGATTTCCTCGCCGAATGCGGCCAGCACCCGCTTGCAGCGGGACTCCCAGTCATCGCTGCGCATGACCAGCACGAAATCGTCGCCGCCGATGTGGCCGACGAAGTCGCACTCGGCGTTGCAGGCCTCGGTCAGCAGTCGCGCCGTCAACTGGATGACTTCGTCGCCCTTGGCGTAGCCATAGACGTCGTTGAAGGGCTTGAAATGGTCGAGGTCGCAATAGGCGATGCAGCAGGCGATACCCGCAGCGAGCAGGTTGTCGATATGCTGGTTGATCGGCACGTTGCCGGGCAGCTGGGTCAAGGGATTGGCATACTTTGCCGCCTCCATCTGCATCGACGTCACCTCCCGCACCAGATCCTGGACCGACCCCATGCCGACGTAAATCCCGCGGTCGGTGATGATGAAGCCGCTGATCAGGTGGCGCGGATCGGCCCCGACGACGATCTCGGCGAGTTCCTGGAGCGAGACGCCGATGTCGACCACCAGCGGCCGCGGATCCATGAAACGTGTACAGGGTTTGCGACCGTAGAGTTCGTGGCGGTAGGGCCGCGCCATGTTGTCCACCATTTCGTAGCGCGAAATCAGGCCGCGCGGCAAGCCGTCCGCCACCACGGCGATGGCGCGTAGCTCCGGACTGCCCTCGAAAAGCATGAAGACTTCGTCGGCGCTGGCGTCGGGCGACACCGGCGCGATGCGCATGAGCAATCGTTCCAGCACGCCGCCGGAGGTCGGCTGCGAGCCGGTTCCGCATTCGCAGGCGGCCGCAATCGCCTTGTGGGCCGCTGCCGACATGGCGCGCGTCGGCAGCGGATTGCTGCGGCCGATGAAGTCGCCCGCACCGTAGTCGATGCCCAGTTGCTGCAGGGCATTGAAATCGTTGCTGCTGGCGATGCCGTCGGCCACGATGCGGCGCCCCTTGGCCATCTGGCCCGCCAGTTGCCCGGCCAGTCCGGTGTTGCAGACGGTCGTCAGATCGACGCCCTCGAACAGATGCTCCTCCAGCAGCACGAAATCCGGCGGCACCAGCGACCAGAGCCGGTGTTCGGTCAGCTCGCAGCCGAAGCTGCGCGAGGCAATGCGGAATCCGCACGAACGCAGGCGGCCGACAAACTCGACGGCCACGGTAAAGCTGCCGGTATCGATACTCGGGACGACCACGACGATGCGTTCCGGCGGGCAGGCGACGCCATCGACGAAATCGTAAATGGCCTCGGCCAGCTGATGTCGACCGTCTTCTATCGCTCCCGGCGGAATCGGCACGAACAGCAGTCCCTTGATGCCGCTGTCCAGATAGCGCAGAACGATGGTCTCGATGGCCCGGCGGGTGAACTCGTCGAGCAGGCCGAGTTGGCGGGCGATTCGCGACATGCGGCCGAACGAGCCGTGCAGCATGCCGGCCGGGCCGCGCACGGCGGCGAAATAGCCGAATATCTCGCAACGATTGAAGTCCGCCACCGGGCGGAACGCGGCCTGGAGCGTCCGTTTGGCGAGAATCTCACCGAATTCCCCGGCGCACGCGTCGCAGCCGGGTGCGTGGGCTGCCGGTTTGATCGGGGCCTTGGGCATGACATCCCCCGTCGATAGTCGGTCTGGGTGAGGAAACCGGTCGCAGCCGACACGGCGGCACCGGGGCAGTTGTTTCCCTTGCCCCGACAGCATCAGCGCCGAATATTGCACGCGCATGTACGGGACGTGAAATCGACCCACCGGAGAGGGGACATCAATGATCCTTCGGCGCCCCGCCGTTTTACGAACACGCGAAGCGTCTCCGGTGGAACATGGTTTTTACCTTGCCGACATTGCAGGCAGATGAAGCAAATGCGCGGCACCGCGCCGGCCGCATGCAACCCGCGAACCCGACTATGTCACGGCGACGTAACAGCCGTCCGCTAGTCTGGCGGTCTCGATTCATGGGCTCGCCCGGCGACACGCGGCCCGGTTCACGGAGGTATTCGATATGATTTCAGGAGAAACCCTCGAACGGCTGTTGATGAGCACCCATTCGGCGCCGATGTCGGCCGGCGACACCGCCTGGCTGAGCCAGGAGAACCTGCGTGCGTTCGTCGATATCTATCAGCGGCGCAATCTCACCGCCGTATTTCAGCCCATCCTCGACTTTCGCACCCGGGGCTACCTGGCCTTCGAAGGCCTGATACGCGGTCCGGCCGGTACCGCCCTGCATTCGCCGCAGGTGCTCTTCGGCCTGGCCCGGGAAACCGGACTCACCACCGAGTTCGAACGACTCTGCCGCGAGGTGGTGCTGCATGAATTCGCCCGCCAGAAGCTGCCGGGACGCCTGTTTCTCAACGTCAGCGTCAGTTGCCTGGCCGATCCCCACTTCACCAACGGCAATACGCAGAAGCTGCTCGACCGGCTCGGACTCCAGACGCAGCAGATCGTCATCGAGTTGACGGAGAACCAGCATGTGACCGACTTTTCCGCCCTGCGCGACGTGCTGGCCGGCTACCGCAAGCTGGGCTACGAGTTCGCCGTCGACGACCTCGGCGAGGGATTCTCCAACCTGCGCATCTGGTCCGAGGTGCGGCCGGAATACGTCAAGATCGACCGTCATTTCATCAGCGGCATCGCCGACGACGCCCTCAAGTTCCAGCTCGTCAAGGCGATGTACGAAATCTCGGACACCTGCCATGTGCATCTGATCGCCGAAGGCATAGAGACCGAAGCCGAGTTCGCCACGGTGCGCGACCTCGGTATCGTCTTCGGCCAGGGCTTCCTGATCGCACGCCCCGAGCCGCTACCGAAGACCGAACCGGCCGAAGCCGTCTGCCAACTGCTGAAACGCAGCAGCGTCATCGTCTTTCCGCGCTCACAGGCGCCCAACGGCGCCACCACCGCGCGCAAGCTGCTGCAAACCGTCGCCCCGGTGCAGCCGCATGACGACAACAAGACCGTCCTTGCCCGCTTCGAGCAGGATCCCGATCTCATCACCCTGCCGGTCGTCGCCGACAACGGAACGCCTCATGGCCTGATCAACCGCTATTCGCTGGTCGACCGCTTCTCGCGCAATTTCGGGCACGAACTGTATGGCAAGAAGCCCTGCACGCTGTTCATGAATTCGCAGCCGATCGTCGTCGACCAGGCCACCCCGGTACAGGAGATCGGCCAGTTGCTCGGCCAGTCGGCGCATCACCAGTTGCTCGACGGCTTCGTCATCACCGAAAACGGCCGCTATCTCGGGCTCGGCAGTAGCCAGGCGCTGATGTCGCTGATCACCGACATGCAGATGCGCGCCGCGCGCTATGCCAACCCGCTGACGCAACTGCCCGGCAATGTGCCCATCAACGAGCATATCGACCGGCTGATCGACAGCGGCGTCGCCTTCACCGCCTGCTACTGCGACCTCGACCATTTCAAGCCCTACAACGACACCTACGGCTACCGCAAGGGCGACCAGATGATCCAGTTGCTGGGCGACATCCTGACCCGCGTCTGCGACGCGCGCCTCGATTTCGCCGGCCACATCGGCGGCGACGATTTCATCCTGCTGTTGCAGAGCCACGACTGGCAGGAGCGCGTGACGCAGGCGCTACACCGCTTCGACGACAGCCTGGCCGATTTCCTCGACGCCGCGCATCGGCATGTGGGCGGCTACCATGGCGAGGACCGGCGCGGCCAACCGGTGTTCCACGCCCTGCCGGCGCTATCGGTCGGTTGCCTGATGGTCGGACCGGCGATGTTCCACAGTCATCACGAAGTCTCGGCCGCCATGAGCGAGGCCAAGAAGCAGGCGAAGAAGCTGCCCGGCAGCGCCCTGTTCATCGAGCGACGCCATCTTCTGGCGCCGCTCGATGCGACGGATGCCATCGTTGTGCCCGGACTTCAGTCGGCGCCGACGGCGGCCTTCGCCGCCGCGGCTATGGCCTCGGCATGAGCGGAAACGGCCGCTGCATCCTGGCCTTCGACCATCACGCGCAATAGCGGCTCGGTGCCCGACGGCCGCAGCAGGATGCGGCCCTGCCCGTCCAGCGCCTGTTCCGCCGCCGCCACGGCGGCGGCGATCGACGGATCGGCTTGCCAGTCGAACCCGGCGGACAAGCGCACGTTGATCAGCTTCTGCGGATACATGACGAGGTCGGCACAGGCGTCCGCCAGCGTCTGCCCGCCCGCGCGCAACGCAGCCAATACTTGCAGCGCGGAGACGATGCCGTCGCCCGTGGTGTGCTTGTCGAGACAGAGGATGTGGCCGGAGTTCTCGCCGCCGAGCTGCCAGCCGCGCTCCATCAGCAATTCGAGCACATAGCGGTCGCCGACCTTGGCGCGCGCGAAGGGAATCGACAGGCGCGCCAGGGCATGTTCGAAACCGAGGTTGGACATCAGCGTGCCGGCCACGCCCGCAATGCCGCCCTGCTTCAGGCGTTGCCGGGCAATGACGTAGAGCAGCTGGTCGCCGTCGTAGAGCCGGCCATCGCTGTCCGCCATGAGCAGACGATCGGCGTCGCCGTCGAGGGCGATGCCGATGTCGGCCTGGTTTTCCAGCACGGCGCGGCGCAGGGAGGCCGGCGCCGTGGCGCCGACGCCTTCGTTGATGTTGAGGCCGTTGGGCGCGGCACCGACCGTGACCACCTCGGCGCCCAGTTCGTGGAACACCGCCGGCGCCACGTGATAAGCCGCGCCATGGGCGCAATCGACGGCGATCTTCATGCCGCGCAGGTCGAGTTCGTTCGGGAAGGTGCTCTTGCAGAATTCGATGTAGCGGCCGCGGGCATCCTCGATGCGGCGTGCCCGACCCAGGCCGGCCGAGTCGCAGCAGCCCATCGGCTGGTCGACCTGCGCCTCGATGGCCAGTTCGACCGCATCGGGCAGCTTGGTACCCTGGGCCGAGAAGAACTTGATGCCGTTGTCGTCGTAGGGATTGTGCGAGGCCGAGATCACCACACCGGCCTGCAGGCGCAACGCGCGCGTCAGGTAGGCGATGGCCGGCGTCGGCAGCGGCCCGCAGAGCATGACATCGACGCCGGCTGCGGAAAAGCCGCATTCCAGCGCCGCCTCCAGCATATAGCCGGAAACGCGGGTGTCCTTGCCGATCAGCACCGCCGGCCGTTCCCCCGCAGGCAACGCTTCCTGACCGATCAGGG
>CAZWFC010000072.1:0-14702 GCA_964632965.1 uncultured Rhodocyclaceae bacterium | reverse complement strand
TTATTTCGTGCCCCCGCCGCTGGTGTTTTCTCCGCGTAGCGGCTTCGTCCAACCTTTCGTTCGAGAGGGACCTCGCGCGAAAAGCCGCGCAGGCGCCTCAACTCCTACAAGGGCTTCCCCATTTAGTGCAAGTGTTTTGACGTTTTATATTTTCATGATCTGTTTTCCAGGTGGTTCATGTCTTGCCTGCCTGTGTCGTACGAGAAGATGGCGGACTGCGAAACTACAACCGGTCATGTTGGGCATTTCGCCCGGACCCTGATGAAAGACGCGCGCCGGGGCCTCAATCGTTGGTCGGGAATGACGACTCCCCTAGAGTTGATCAGGCACTCCCGGCGCGGGTCCAACCCGCTTCACATCAACGCATGCAGCGCACCGGTGATTCCTTACCGCCGTCGGGCGGCACGTTTAATCCTTTCCAGTTCTTTTCCTGAAGACGCTTTTAACGACGGCTCAGACGGTAGCCGGCTGCAACCTGAAATCCTCGCCGAACTTCAACACCGCCCAGGCCAGTCGCGCATTCTTCGCGGCGATGGCCACTACCGCGCGCCAGTAGCCACGCCGTTCGACGAGACTGCGCGCCCAGCGGCTGAAGCGGTCCTGTTTGTCGCCCAGGCCACTCAGGATCGCCCGTGCGCCCATCACCAGCAGGCTGCGCAAGTAGCGGTCGCCGGCCTTGGTGATCCTCCCTAGGCGCGCCGTTCCGCCACTGCTGTACTGCCCAGGTGTCAGCCCGATCCAGGCCGCGACCTGCCGACCGTTCTTGAAGTCGTGGCCGCCGCCGATGCTGGCCAGCATCGCGCTGGCGGTATTGGGGCCGATCCCCGGCAGGGTCATCAAGCGCTTGCTGCGCGCATCGTCCCGCGCGGCCTTGGCGATGATGCGGTCGTAGTCCTCGATCCGACGATCAAGGTCGTCGGCGTGGGCCAGCAGATCGCCGACACACTGGTTGGCGTGGCCGGGCAGGTCTTCCAGATGCTCGACAATGTCCCGGCGCAGGTTGACGACCTTTTGCGGCAAGACGATGCCGAATTCGCTGATGAGGCCGCGCACGCGGTTATAGACCGCCGTGCGTTCCTCGACGAATCCCTGCCGGGTGCGATGCAAGCACAGGATGATTTGCTGATGTTCCTCCTTAACCGGGACGAAGCGCATGTTCGGCCGGGTCACGGCTTCGCAGATCGCGGCGGCGTCTGCGGCGTCGTTCTTGCCGCGCTTGCCGGACATGCGGTAGGGGCTGACGAACTTGGGTGCCATCAGCTTCACGGTGTGGCCGTACTGACGAAACTGCCGTGCCCAGTGGTGCGCGCCGGAGCAGGCTTCCATGCCGATGACGCAGGGCGGCAACTGCGCGATGAGCGGCAGAAGATGCTCGCGTGATACTTTGGGCTTGACCAGTACGGACTTGCCGTTATCATCAACGCCATGCACGGCAAAGACGTTCTTGGCCAGATCAATTCCTACAGTGATAATGCTCATGGACTTCCCCTTTCGTGGTTTTGATGTGATGTGGAAATCCCATCATGGCACTCGTTGCCGTTCGCGGCTTCCGCCGCAGCCTCGGGACGGGGAAGTCCCTTTCATTCGTTAAGCACACATCATGAAGACACTCGGCACTCTGGTAATCGCGGTTGGAGGTTGGCTAGTTGTTGCGCTGGCAATTGACCGGTTGCTTCTGTCTACCTATTGCTCCACTTGCGCAAATGTCCTCGCTCTTGAACTCAAGTTCAAACTCCCAGCTGCTGAGATCACTTACCCCCCGGTAAGTCTTCTTGTGCTGGTCGCCCTGCCCATGGTTGCGCTGGCAATCTACCTTGTTCCCTGGCGTGCCTTGCGGTCATCAAGCGCTTGGCGCAACGCCTTTTCAACATGGTCGCAGCCGTGGTTCTGGCTCCTCGTGATGCTCTTGCTCACTATTGTCGGAGAAAGTCTGTTTGTCGCCGCGAAGGAATATCTACCGACCGCACTGACCACATTAGCCGAGAAGTTCTCCGTTACTGCAACACTGTCGGTTGCTGTCCCCGGGTATAAGGAGACTACTCCGCTTGCGCTTACTGCATCTCTTTCCGGGTTTATCGGCTTGGTAGTCGGAGCCATCCTGTTCTTTAAGAACGGGGTGCGAGACCTACTCAAGTGAAAGTGTGCGTAGTCTCAACGTTGAAGCGCAACAAGTCTCAGGACGCACAATAGATTTCCGCAGGCGTTTTGAAACCATGTCTTTTCCTTGGGCGAGTGTTTAATTCGTTGGGCGTCTCAGTAACGGAAGCGCAATTGAGCCATCAGCAGGGCACTACCTTCGATGCGGTACACCATGCGGTGCTCGTCTGTTATGCGGCGTGACCAGTACCCTGAGAGCGCGTGTTTCAACGCTTCGGGTTTTCCTACGCCGGTGAAAGGCTCACGCTGGATTTCTCGTATCAGCTTGTTGATTCTCTCCACCATGCGCTTGTCCTGCTTTTGCCAATACAGGTAGTCTTCCCATGCCTCGTCCGCGAAAATCAGCTTCACTTTGCCAGCTTCCGCTCAACGCCTTTGCCGGTGTTCAGTTGTGCGGCGGCCGAAAGAAGGCGCTTGGCGTTGGCTGGCGTGCGCAGCAGATAGGCCGTTTCTTCGAGCGCGTTGTAATCGTCGAGCGAAAGCATCACAACAGACTGTTCGCCGTTGCGGGTAATGATCAAAGCTTCGTGGTCGTTGCAAACCCGGTCCATTGCGCTGGCGAGGTTCGCACGAACAGTGGTGTAAGTAATCGCGTCCATGGGTGGCTCCTTTAATGTACGTATTACTGTACAAAACAGGACCCCAAGTGTCCAGTATCGCCAGGACGTCCAACCCTGCGATGCAGAGGACGTTGCGCGATAAAGCCACGCTGGCACCTGGCGTTGGGCATCTCGGCAATGGAAGCGGATGCGTCTATGGTTCGGGTTTGCCTACCCTGCCTTGCAACTGCCCACACCATGCACCATAGTGGTAGACGAAAGTCTCATCTTGCATGACAGTCAGGCGTGACCACTGGATGGGGTTGGTGTGGTTACGTCGCTCTCTTCAGCCCCGCCCAAGCAAGGAGCGAATCATGAAACGGAAATCACTGGTTCTATCTGCATTGACGAGTGCCTTGTGTTTGTCTGCCGGGTTCGCATTGGCTGCCGACGCCGAACCCGTCAAGGAAAAGGCGCAAATACAGAAGCAGGAGCAAGTCTACGGCAGCCAGCTCATGACGCAAGAAGAACGGATGGAATATCGCGCCAAGATGCGCGCCACGAAGACGGCCGAGGAGCGCGAGAAGATCCGCAAGGAACACCACGAGCAGATGAAGGAACGCGCCAAGGCGCGCGGCGTAACCCTGCCCGACGAACCACCCGCCAAAGGCGGCGGCATGGGGCCCAGCGGCGGGGGTATGGGTCCCGGTGGCGGCATGGGGCCGGGCGGTGGCATGGGGCCCGGCGGCGGTCGCGGTCGCTAGTAGGTAACGAGTTCTTTCAACTTGCAAGTGCAGCTTCGTCCCGACCATCCCCCGGCGGGCAGCCGGCAAGCATTGCTTGCCGGCTGCCCGCGTCGGTCTTGCCGTGAATAAGGTCTTGCGCATGGTTCTTCCGCGAATTGTTTCCATCGCATTGGCGTCGTGCCTGTTTTCCGGCGCACCGGCTTTTGCCGAGCCCGCTTCCGCCGCGCTCGGCGACGAATTTGCGCCGGTCATCGCCGAAATCAGGGCCATGATCAAGACCGACACAAGCCAGGTGGAGAACTTCGTGGTGCGCGCGGCAACGCCCGATCGCATAGAAAAATTGTTCCAGCGGCCGGAGGTAACCCAGCTGCCGAGGAATGTCCGCGAGAACGGTTTGATCTTTGCCGGCCTCGGTTCGTCGCTCCTCGCCTTCGCGAAGCCCTCCGACATCATTGCCAAGGTATCGAAGTGGTTCCCGGTCGAGGTCGCCCGTGCGCGGGGGGCGAAAGACCCGCGCTTCTTCGGCCACCTGCACCTGTGGGGGCCTTACGAGAACTGGGATGTGGAGCCTGCAGCTTTCCTTTCGCTATGGAATTGCATGCCGCAGAATGCCTGGCTGAGGCCGGATCGGAATCCGTTCGTCCGCCGCCTCAACGACGGTATTCCGCTTTATCCGATTGCGGCAAGGCAGTCGAGCTACGAGGAATTCGATTTCGGCTTCTGTGTTCATAAGCGTAGCGGCTATCGGCCAAGCTGGACCACGGAAGACGTTCCCCGCAACGAAGAGCGGTTGCGGAAGACGGCGGAGTCGGTCGCACCGCTGCTGCGCAGCAAGTTCGCCTCCTTCCTGAACGACTTTCGTTGCCGCGGGACCGGCCCCGACGATTGCGTGCTGGTTCTACGTCTGTGGGCCAGTCTGGCGCCCGCCGACGTCGGTCTGGCTGCGGCCCTCCAGGCGCTGGAAGTCGACGTGGCGCCCGACGGCCCTTTGCCCGAACTGCTCAATCCGAAGGCTGCATGGTCGGAATCGAGGCCGGAAGACGGACAGGATCGATTCGACCTCGGGCTGCGTCGTGCAGCCTTCCTGCGTGCGAAGCTCCAATCGGTGCTCGGTGCGCCGCAGGCATGGCCGGCCGATGCGCTGACGACGACGCTGCGTCAGCTTTCGCACCTGCGCCGGGCGTTTGCCGTCCCCTTCGTTCACCGTTGGTATCAATACGAACTCGATTATCGCAACGATCCGATCAACCCTTGGCGCATTTTCGATTCAACGCCGGATCCGGCGGGAGGCTTGCGGGCGGCGGTGCTGTCGGAATTGGAGCGCCTTGCGGAGGACGGAAACGCTGAATGCGAGGTTTTCGACCAGTGGTTCAGACACGGGGAAAAATCGTTGCAGACCGAGCATGTGCTCGCACGTTTGCGCCGGGCCGGCAAGCGCATACCCTCGTGCGGCGCGCCGGACTTTGCGTGGTTGAGGCAGCAGACCGAGACGGCGTATCGATACGTCCTGTACGGCTATCTGGCCTTGCTGGAATACCTGCCGACAGCCGAACAGGAAATCCTGGCAAGCGGTCTGACCGACAATGGCGATCTCTGCGCCGAGAAAGCCGGGGCCGCCCCGCGTGGCTGGCTGCGGCAGATTTGCGACAAGCGGGTTCCCGGCAGACACCTGTTGCGCGAAAGGCCGCGCTGATCGGTCGTCTGTCGCTGGGCGCCGTGAGCGCGCCATTCGCAACGAATACTGCATCGATGCCACCCTTAACGAAAGGAGCGAAACATGAACTACAAAGGCAGCTGTCACTGCGGGCGGATCGCGTTCGAAGTCGAGGGCGAACTGACCCAGGTCGCGGATTGCAATTGTTCGATTTGTTCACGGATGGGCGCGCTGCACTGGTTCATTCCGCGCGACAAATTGCGCCTGCTTACGCCCGAAAGCGACCTTGCCACCTACACATTCGGCAAACGCGCCATCAGGCATCACTTCTGCCCCACGTGCGGCATTCATCCCTTTGGCGAGGGAACCGATCCGGCGGGAAATCGCAAGGCGGCGGTCAACGCGCGCTGCCTCGAAGGTGTCGATCTTGCGTCGCTTCCGGTCACGCCTCTCGACGGCCGTTCCCGCTAGGCCATCGTCGTGAGGCCCGCCCCTGCGATCCGCCGTATCCCGACCACTCCGCTTCTCCCGCGCTCGACAGGAGCTGTCGCCGCAACGTGCCTGGTGCTTTTGTCGTGCTGGCAGCCGGCTTGCGCAGTGGAGGGGCCGGCGACGCTGCATGGCCCGGCGGAGGCCGCCTACCACCGCGCGCAAGGCGGGCGCTGGTTCGCCGCCGCCGCCAAGTTGAACCCGGCGGTTCTGCCGACGTCGGACGGGCAAAGTTTCATGGTGGCGTGGAAAGCGCCCGGAACGAACCCGAAGCGCTGGATCGTTTCGCTGCATGGCAGCCGCGGCTTCGCCACGGACGACCTCGCCATCTGGTACCCGGCGCTGAAGGATCGCGATGTCGGGCTGCTTGGCGTGCAGTGGTGGATAGGCGCGGACGACGCGCCGCGGTCGTATTACGCGCCGCTGCAGATCTACCGGGAAATCGATATCGCGCTGCGAAAACTCGGCGTGCAGCCGGGCATGGCGATGCTGCACGGGTTCAGTCGCGGGGCCGCGAACTCTTACGCCGTGGCCGCCATCGATGCCGGCCGGGGCCGGCGCTATTTCTCGCTTGTCGTCGCCAGCTCCGGCGGCGTCGCCACCGATTTTCCGCCGACGCGGGCGATACTGGCGGGAGCCTTCGGCGATCGTCCGCTACGCGGCACGCGCTGGGTAACGGCAGCGGGCGCGCGCGATCCGGACCCCGAGCGGGACGGCATTCCGGCAATGCGGCGAACGGCCGCCTGGCTGGAGGATCAGGGTGCAACAGTGGTCGAGCGCATCGAAGACCCCGCAGAGGGGCACGGCGCGCTACAACGCAATGCGGCAAATGCGCGGCACGCACTCGACATATTCATGAATAGGCAACCTTGAGCATGGAATGCACTGCCTTTTCAATCTCGTACCTCCGCGGCCTCCCCGCGTAGGGGGAGTCCATTTCATTCGCCGGAGCCTCTCATCAGCACGAGATCGCTTGTTGCAACGCTGATACTGCTCGCCGCGGCAACGGGTGTGTTTGGCGCGCCGTGCGAGTTTGAGGACTTTGAGACCAAGGTTTCCGGTGCGTCCGAATGCTTGCTGATGAGGCGATACGGATCTACCAGACCGACGACGATGGTAGTTTGGCTGCACGGCAACGTGAGTTCCGGAGGCCCCGCCAATTCCCACTTCCGGATTGCACAAAAGGCGGCTACCGACTTTGCCGCGGAGAATGTGCTTGCCCTGGCACTGGTCAGACCCGGCTATCCCGACGGAACTGGCGAGTCGTCTTCCGGCAACGACAACGGCCGTGGCGACAACTGGCAGCATGCAACCATCGCCGCAATCGGCACGGCTATCGAAAGACTGCGATTCAAGTACAAGCCGGACGCTGTCGTCATCGTCGGTCATTCCGGTGGCGCAGCGATCGCGGCCGTGCTTCTGGGCATGAAACCCCAATTGGCGGAGGCGGCGATCCTGATTGCCTGTCCTTGCGATCTTGTTGCCTGGCGTGTGGGCAGACGCGGAATGCCGTGGTTGAGCGAGAACCCAATGCAGTGGGTCGAAAAGGTCAGTCCGGCAACAAGGGTCATTGCACTCACCGGCAGCCGTGACGACACCACGGCTCCAGCGCTGGGAATGGCCTATATCGAGGGTTTGCAAGCACGGGGAATCGACGCAAGCTTTCAACTTGTACCCGACATGGGGCACATTGATGTGCTCCGATCATCCGCCATTGCCGATGCGACTGTCCGGCTTCTTCGTCGATGAGGGAAGGAATCGCCCCGGCTTCGGCCGACACTTGCGAACCGGTTGAAAATCCGCGTTGGTGAAGCCCTAGGCGGCGGCCAGCCCGCGCAGCAGATCGGCCTCGATGTCGTCGACGGCTTCGAGGCCGACGGCGATGCGCAGCAGGCCTTCGGAGATGCCGGCGGCGGCGCGGGCTTCGGGGGTGATGCGGCCGTGGGTGGTGCTGGCCGGATGGGTGATGGTGGTCTTGACGTCGCCGAGGTTGGCGGTGATCGACAGCAGCCGGCAGTTGTCGACGACGCGCCAGGCCTGTTCGCGCGCGCCTTTGACTTCGAACGAGAGGATGGCGCCGCCGCTGGCCTGCTGGCGCATGGCGAGCGCGTGCTGCGGATGCGAGGGCAGGCCGGGGTAAAAAACGCGCGCCACGCCGGGATGCGCTTCGAGGCGGCGCGCCAATTCGTGGGCGCGGGCCGACTGGGCTTCCATGCGGATGCCGAGGGTTTCGAGTCCCTTGAGGATGACCCAGGCGTTGAAGGGCGACAGCGTGGGGCCGGCGGTGCGCAGGAACTTGAAGACTTCCTCGATCAGCGCCTTGCTGCCGCAGACGGCGCCGCCGAGGACGCGGCCCTGGCCGTCGAGGTACTTGGTGGCGGAGTGGATGACGAGGTCGGCGCCCAACTCCAGCGGCCGTTGCAGCGCGGGGGTGCAGAAGCAGTTGTCGACGGCGAGCAGCGCGCCGCCGGCATGGGCGACGGCGGCGACGGCGGCGATGTCGATGACTTCGGTGAGCGGGTTCGAGGGCGTTTCGATGAAGACCAGCTTGGTGTTCGGCTTCATCGCCGCGCGGTAGGCGTCGATGTTGGTGGCCTCGACGAAGCTGGTGTCGACGCCGAAGCGGCTGAGGATGTTGCCGAACAGTTGCTGCGTCGCGCCGAAGATGCTGCGCGAGGCGACGATATGCTCGCCGGCCTTCATCAGGGCCATGACGGTGGCGAGGATGGCGGCCATGCCGCTGGCGGTGGCGACGCAGGCCTGCGCGCCTTCCAGCGCGGCGAGGCGCTGCTGGAACATGGTGACGGTGGGGTTGGTGAAGCGGGCGTAGACGTTGTCTTCCTCGGCGCCGGAAAACCGCGCCGCGGCCTGCGCGGCGCTGTCGAAGACGAAGCTGGAGGGCAGGTAGAGCGCTTCCGAGTGCTCGTTGAACTGGCTGCGTTCCTGGCCGGCGCGCACCGCCAGGGTTTCGAAATCGACGGGGCGCGACATCGGATCAGGCGACCAGGTTGAGGTCGAGCTGGCCGCCTTCGTCGTCCTGCGCCGGCCGGGAAGCCTTGGCGCGCGCGCTCTCGACGCCTTCGAGATAGGCGGTGGTGACGTCGCCGGTGATGTAGTGGCCGTCGAAGCAGGAGGTCTCGAACTGCGTGATGGCCGGATTGACGGCGCGCACGGCTTCCTTGAGGGCGTCGAGATCCTGGTAGACCAGGGCGTCGGCGCCGATCTCGCGGCGGATCTCGTCGTCGTTGCGGAAGGCGGCGATCAGTTCGCCGCGCGTCGGCATGTCGATGCCATAGACGTTGGCGTGCCGCACCGGCGGGCTGGCGGAGGCGAAATAGACTTTCTTGGCGCCGGCTTCGCGCGCCATCATGATGATCTCGCGGCTGGTGGTGCCGCGCACGATGGAGTCGTCGACCAGCAGCACGTTCTTGCCGCGGAATTCCTGGGCGATGGCGTTGAGCTTCTGGCGCACGGATTTGCGGCGCGAGGACTGGCCGGGCATGATGAAGGTGCGGCCGATGTAGCGGTTCTTGACGAAGCCTTCGCGGTAGGAGACGCCGAGGCGCAGCGCGAGGTCCATGGCGGCGTGGCGGCTCGAATCGGGGATCGGGATGACGGCGTCGATTTCAAGGTTGGGCATGGTGTGGTGGATCTTCTCCGCCAGGTACTCGCCCATCTTGACGCGCGCTTCGTAGACCGAGATGCCGTCCATCACCGAGTCGGGACGCGCCAGATACACGAACTCGAACATGCAGGGCGCGTGCTGGGTGCGCTCGGCGCACTGGCGGCTCTGGAAGCGGCCATGGACGTCGATGAGGATGGCCTCGCCGGGCTCGACGTCGCGCAGGATGTTGAAACCCAGCGTGTCTATGGCGACGCTCTCGGACGACACCATGTATTCCATGCCGGCGGGCGTTTCGTTGCGCCCCACCACCAGCGGCCGGATGCCGTAGGGGTCGCGGAAGGCAAGCAGGCCGTAGCCGGCGATCATGGCGACGACGGCATAGGCGCCGCGCACGCGGCGGTGCACGCCGGCGACAGCCTTGAAGATGGTTTCCGGATCGACCTGGTAGCGGTTCTGCGAGGCGGCCTGCAGCTCGTGGGCGAGCACGTTGAGCAGCACTTCGGAATCGGAGTTGGTGTTCATGTGCCGCAGGTCTTGCAGGAACATGTCCTGCTTGAGCTCGTCGGCGTTGGTGAGGTTGCCGTTGTGGGCCAGCATCAGGCCGAAGGGCGAATTGACGTAGAAGGGCTGGGCCTCGGCGGCGTTGTAGGCGGAACCGGCGGTGGGATAGCGGCAGTGGCCGATGCCCCAGTTGCCGACGAGGTCGCGCATGTTGCGCGTGCGGAAGACGTCGCGCACCAGGCCCGGCCCCTTGTGCATGTGGAAGCGTCCGCCCTCGGCCGTGGCGATGCCGGCGGCATCCTGGCCGCGATGCTGGAGCACCTGGAGTCCGTCGTAAAGAAGCTGGTTAACCGGCGTGGTCGCAACCACACCCAAAATGCCGCACATGTTTCCGCCTATCTGTATCGAATCCGCTTGCCCACTTCGGCCGGCAGCCACGGCTTCGCCGCGATCACCGCCGTTTCCAGCGGGGGTGCCAGCATCGCCTGGTGCCACCAGGGCTCCTTCGGCAACGGCGTCATCCCCGCAACCAGCACCGCGGCGAGAACGATCAGAACGCCCCGCGCGACACCGAAAACCGCACCCAACAACCTGTCCAGCAAACCCAACCCGACGGCCCGCAGCAGCAGCGAGACGATGTAGCGCCCGAGCGCGAACACCAGCAGCACGCCGACGAACACGGCGGCGAAACCCGCCGCCACGCTCAACGCCGGATCGGCGATCCAGTGCGCCAGCATCCCGCCCGCTTCGCGCCCGAACTGGCGTGCCGCGAAGAAGGCGGCAACCCAGGCCGCCAGCGCCAGTATCTCGCTGACCACGCCGCGCCACAAGCCCAGAAGCACCGAGGCGGCAACGACCGCCAGCACCGCAATATCGAACGCCGTCACGCTGTCGTATCCAGGGCGCTATGCTACTTCGGCGCCACCGGCCCGTCGACGCCTATGATCTTGATCTTGGTCCGCGCCTTCTCCGCCGCATCCCGGCTCGGGTACGGACCGGCGCGCACGCGCGTGCGCGGCCCCTGCGGCGAATCGAATTTCTCGGTGTAGGCCGCGACGCCCATGCCCTTGAGCTTGGACAGCAGCAGCTTGACGTTGCCGGCTTCCTTGTAGGCGCCGAGCTGCACTACCCACTGGTCGGCGCTGGCGCCGGCCAGCGCATCGGCGGCGCGCGCTTCGTCGGCCTTCTTTTCCGCCGGCTTGTCCTGCGGTTTCGCGGCCGGCTTGTCGACGACCTTTTCCGGCGGCTTCGCGGCGGCGGCTTTTTCGGCCGGCTTGTCGGCGGGCTTTTCGACCTGCTTGGCCGGGGCCGGAACAACGGCGGCCGCCTTGGGCGCTTCGGCCTTGGCCGGCTCCTTCACGGCCTCCGCCTTCGGTTCGGGCTTGGTTTCGGCCTTCGGCTCGGGCGCCGGTTTCGCTTCGGCGACGGGCGCGGCCGGCGGCAAGGGCGTCGCAGCCGGCTTGGCGGGAAGGATGCGGGTGGCGAAGCCGGTGCCGTCCTGGCTGGGAATGCGGACCTGGATGTCCTGGCTGGCGGGACGCGGCTCGTGGTCCATGACCATCGGCAGCACGATGGCGGCCAGCACGGCCAGCGCCGACGCGCCCACCAAGCGGCGCCTGGCGCGCTTCTTCAGTTCTAGCTGCTCGTCGAGAGACGCTTCACTTTCTGCCATGGGATTCACGCGTTGCGTCCGAGAGAACGCATAACATCGGCTACAGTCAGGAACGATCCGAAGGCGAGGATTCTATCATTCTCGCCGGCATTCTCCTGCGCAAAAGCGAGGGCGGCAGCGGGAGAATCGAAGCGCGGCAGCGGCTCCGCCACGCCTTCGGCGGCGAGCACGGCGGCCAGGTCGTCGGCACTCGCGGCGCGCGGCCCGGCCAGGGTAACCGGCAGCCAGCGGTCGACGCGATGCCCGACGGCGCGCACGACGCCGGCGATGTCCTTGTCGGCCAGCATGCCGAACACCGCCCAGGTCACCGGATGGAAGGCCATGTTGCCGAGGTTGTCGGCGAGGACCCTCGCCGCCTGGGGATTGTGGGCGACGTCGAGGACGACGGTCGGCCGCCCCGGCAACACCTGGAAACGGCCGGCGAGTTCGACTTCGAGCAGGCCGCGGCGGATGTCCTGCATGGCCACGGGCAGTCGATCCTTCAGTACGTCGAGCGCGGTCAGCACGCAGGAGGCGTTGGCCAGCTGGCTGTTGCCGCGCAGGGCGGGCCAGGCGAGGCTGCTGCGGTTGCCGCCGCGCCCCGAGTACTGCCACTGGCCTTCCTGCCTGACGCAGCGGAAGTCGCGGCCGAACACCTGCAGGTCGGCGCCGATGGCCTGCGCATGATCCAGCAGACGCTGCGGCGGGTCGGCATCGCCGCAGACGGCCGGCTTGCCGGCGCGGAAGATGCCGGCCTTCTCGAAGCCGATGTCCTCGCGTGTGCTGCCGAGGTAATCCATGTGGTCGAGGTCGACGCCGGTGACGATGGCGCAATCGGCGTCGTAGATATTGGTGGCGTCGAGCCGGCCGCCGAGGCCCACTTCGAGGATGACGGCGTCGAGCGGCTGCGCGGCGAAGACTTCCCAGGCGGCCAGGGTGCCGTATTCGAAATAGGTCAGCGGCACGTCGCCGGCGGCCTTCCGGGCGGCGGCGACTTTTTCGAAGCCCGCGCACAGGGCTTCGTCGGGGACGGCGCGGCCGTCTATGCGCACGCGCTCGTTGTAGCGCAGCAGGTGCGGCGAGGTATAGAGGCCGACGCGGTAGCCGGCGGCGAGCAGGATGCGCTCCAGCATGGCGCAGGTGGAACCCTTGCCGTTGGTGCCGCCGACGACGATGACGGGACAGGTTTGTTTCCGACCGAGCGCGGTCTGGACGACGCGCACGCGCTCCAGCCCGAGTGCGATGGGCTGGGAATGCTGGCGCTCGATGTGCGCCAGCCAGTCGTCCAACTTGAGTCGCCCCGTCCTATCGGCCGGGTTCTCCTCGCCACGCAACAGGGGAGCCTTCGGCTCCAATGACGCTTATCTCGCTGATCCCGTCATGAATGACGGGATTGACGCTTGATCCGTGGTCATTGTATGGCGGGAACGCGCTGCAGCAGGGTCAGCAGCGAGGCGAGGCGGTCGCGCATCTGGCGGCGGTCGACGATCATGTCGATGGCGCCCTTTTGCAGCAGGAATTCGGCGCGCTGGAAGCCTTCCGGCAGGGTCTCGCGCACGGTCTGCTCGATGACGCGCGGGCCGGCGAAGCCGATCAGCGCGCCGGGCTCGGCGATGACGACATCGCCCATGAAGGCGAAGCTGGCCGAGACGCCGCCCATGGTCGGGTCGGTCAGCAGCGTGATGAAGGGCAGCTGGTGCTTGGCGAGCTGGGTGACGGTGGCCGTCGTCTTGGCCATCTGCATCAGCGAGAACAGGCCTTCCTGCATGCGGGCGCCGCCGGTGGCGGTGATGCAGATGAAGGGCATCTGCTGCTCGATGGCGGCCCTGACGCCGCGCACGAAGCGCTCGCCGACCACGGAGCCCATCGAGCCGCCCATGAATTCGAATTCAAAGCAGGCGACGACCACCTGCACCGTCTTGATGGCGCCCTGCATGACGACCATCGCGTCGGCCTCGCCGGTATCCTCGTTGGCGGCGGCCAGGCGGTCGAGGTAGCGCTTGCTGTCCTTGAACTTGAGCGGATCGAGCGGCAGCACCTCGGCGCCGATCTCGAAGCGGCCCTCGGGATCGAGCAGCAGGTCGAGCCGGGCGCGGGCGCGGATGCGGTGATGATGACTGCACTTCGGGCAGACATTCTGGTTGCTTTCGAGGTCGGTGCTGTAGAGCACGGCCTCGCAAGCCGGGCACTTGCTCCAGAGACCTTCGGGTATGGATTTCTTGATGCCTTCGCTGCGCTTGATCTTCGGCGGCAGCAGTTTTTGCAACCAGCTCATAGTCCCTCCGCAGGGCCGCGCCCCGAAGGAAGTCCCCTTGCGGGACCCCAAGGAGGGACAACCAAATAAATTTGAGCAAAGCGAACCGCAGTCGCCCCCGTCCTCGGGACGGGGGATGGGGGGTAGGTCGTCATGTGGGTCCTTGGTCCATCGCCGTGCGGATGCCGCGCAGGAAGGCCTGCACGCGGGCGGCAGCCTCCGCCGGCGGCGAATTTTCGATTTCCTCGATGATGCGGCTGCCGATGACGACAGCATCGGCAACGGTGGCGATGCGGGCGGCGGCTGCGCCGTCGCGGATGCCGAAGCCGACGCCGACCGGCATGCCGACCTTGGCGCGTATCGCCGGGATGCGCTGGGTGACGGCGTCGAGATCGAGTGTGGCGGAACCGGTGACGCCTTTGAGCGACACGTAGTAGATGTAGCCGCTGCCCATCTGCGCGACTTCGGCGAAGCGGGCGTCGCTGGAAGTAGGAGCGAGCAGGAAAATCGGATCGATGCCGACATCCTTGAGCAGGGCGGTGAATTCAGCGCATTCCTCGGGCGGGTAATCCACCACCAGCACGCCGTCGACGCCCGCTGCGCCAGCATCCCTGGCGAAGGCTTCAGCACCGTAGGCCTCGATGGGATTGGCGTAGCCCATCAGCACGACGGGCGTGGCGGCGTCCTGCTTGCGGAATTCCTTGACCATGCCGAGGACGATGTGCAGCGAAACGCCGTAGGCGAGCGCACGCTCGGATGCGCGCTGGATGGTCGGGCCGTCGGCCATCGGGTCGGAAAACGGCACGCCGAGCTCGATGATGTCGGCGCCGCCAGCCACCAGGGCCTGCATGAGGCCGACCGTGAGGCCGGGCTCGGGATCGCCGGCGGTGATGAAGGGAATCAGGGCCTTGCGGCCCGCGGCGGAAAGACGCTCGAAGGTGCTGGCGATGCGCGACATCAGAACTGTATCCCTGTCTTTTCGGCCACCGTGTGCATGTCCTTGTCGCCGCGGCCGGAGAGATTGACGAGAAGAACCTTGACTTTCGGCAGGGTCGGCGGCAGCTTGGCCGCATAGGCTATTGCATG
>CAZWFC010000071.1:0-14993 GCA_964632965.1 uncultured Rhodocyclaceae bacterium | reverse complement strand
CGTAGAAAATGAATTCGTCGCAGTTGGCGGCGAGCAGGTCGGAGGTGGCGGCCTTCACGCCGACGCCGATGACGCGCTTGTTGTTCTCGCGCAGCTTGGAGACCAGCGGCGAGAAATCCGAGTCGCCGCTGATGATGACGAAGGTGTCGACATGCGCCTTGGTGTAGCAGAGGTCGAGCGCGTCGACCACCATGCGGATGTCGGCGGAGTTCTTGCCCGACTGGCGCACATGGGGAATCTCGATCAGCTCGAACGCCGCCTCGTGCATCGGCGCCTTGAACTCCTTGTAGCGCGCCCAGTCGCAGTAGGCCTTCTTGACCACGATGCTGCCCTTGAGCAGCAGGCGTTCGAGCACCTTCTTGATGTCGAACTGGGCGTAGTTGGCATCGCGCACGCCGAGCGCGATGTTCTCGAAGTCGCAGAACAACGCCATGCTGGTGATTTCAGGATTGCCGGCCATATCAGAACTTCTCGCCGTCGCGCAGATAGCGCCACTGCCCCATCGGCAGGTCGCCCAGGCGCACCTGCCCGATGCGCACGCGCTTCAAGCCGGTGACGCGCAGGCCGACCAGTTCGCACATGCGGCGGATCTGGCGCTTGCGGCCTTCCTTGAGGATGAAGCACAACTGTTCCGAATTGGCCCAGGCTACCCTGGCCGGGCGCAACTGCTTGCCGTCGAGTTCCAGGCCGTGATTGAGCAGCGCCAGGTCGCGCGCATTGAGCGGCCCTTCGACGCGCACCAGGTATTCCTTCTCGATCTCCGAATCGTCGCCGATCAGCTGGCGCGCGATGCGTCCGTCCTGGGTCAGCACCAATAAGCCCGTGGAGTCGATGTCGAGCCGCCCGGCCGGTGCCATGCCCTTGAGGTGGGCAGGCTGGAAACGCTGGGTCGTGTCGCCGCCCCACTGCGTCTGGCGCGTGATCAGCGTCACCGCCGGCTGGTGGCCGTCCTCGGCCTGGCCGGAAACGTAGCCGATCGGCTTGTGCAGCAGCACCGTCACCTGCCGCGCCTGCTGGGCGCGCGCCTCGTTGGCCAGGGTGATGACGGCGTCCGGCGCGGCGCGCGTGCCGAGCTGGGTCACGCGTTCGCCGTCGACGAAGACGAGGCCGCGCTCGATGAAGGCGTCGGCCTCGCGGCGCGAACAGAGCCCGCGTTCGGCCAGCAGCTTGGAGATGCGCACGCCCTGCTCACCCGCCGGGGCCGGGGTCGCGCCGGGCGCCGGCGTGGCGGGGATGCGGCGGAAGATACGTTTTTCGGTCATGCATTATTCTAGCGTGGTAACGTTGCGCCATCCGCTTTCGCTTCGCCCGCCCATGCTCAGCTACCGCCACGCCTTTCACGCCGGCAACCATGCCGACGTCCTCAAGCACTTCGTCCTCGTCCAACTGCTGGCCTATCTCGGCCAGAAGGACAAGCCCTACTGGATCGTCGACACCCATGCCGGCGCCGGCGCCTACCTGCTCGACAAGGGCTACGCCACGCAGAACGCCGAACACGCCGGCGGCATCGTCCGCCTCTGGGCGCGCGACGACGCGCCGCCTGCCGTCGCCGCCTACCTTGACGTGGTGCGCTCCTTCAACCCGGACGGCAAGCTGCGGCGCTACCCCGGCTCGCCCTACGTCGCCATGCGCCTGATGCGCGCGCCCGACCGCCTGCGCCTGTTCGAACTGCACAGCACCGACAACAAGCTGCTGCGCGAACACTTCGCCGCGGATTTTCCCGACGACGAGCGGCGCGTCGCCATCGGCCAGGCCGACGGCTTCCTCGAACTCAAGTCGGTGCTGCCGCCGCCGCCGCGGCGCGGCCTGACGCTGATCGACCCGGCCTACGAGGACAAGCGCGACTACCTGCGCGTCGTCATGGCCACCAAGGAAGGACTGGCGCGCTTCAGCACCGGCATGTTCGCCGTCTGGTATCCGCAGCTGGATCGCGGCGACGCGCGCCAACTGCCCGAAAAACTCAAGAAGCTCGCCGACGACTGGATCAACGTCACCCTCACCGTGCACACCCCGTCGGCCGACGGCTTCGGCATGCACGGCAGCGGCATGTTCATCATCAACCCGCCATACACCTTGTTGCAGACGCTGCGCGAAACCCTGCCCTGGCTGCGCGATGCGCTCGGCCTGGACGCAGGCGCCGGCTGCGTCGTCGAGAGCAGCGCCGACGGCCGGGCGCCGGCGCGCGTTCCCGTGCGCGCGGCCGCGCCGAAGCGGGGTTCGGCACCGCGCGGCTGACCGCGCGGGTCATCTCTTCTTCAGATAGAACTCCTGCGCGCCGCTGGCGATTTCCAGCGCAAAGAGGAATTCGATGTCGGTGACCCGGCTCCACAACGGGACTTCGTCGATGGCCGCGGTGCAATCGGTAACCAGTTGCAGCACCTCGCCGCTCTTCATGCCTTCGAGCAGCTTCCGCGCCTGCAGGATCGGGCCAGGGCAGGAAATGCCGCGCATATCCAGCGTCACATGGGGAATCGGCCGGGTCTGCTCGCCGCCGGCCTTGTAAAGCAGGTAAGCGGTCCCGCCGCCGCCCCGTTCCGTCGCCGATACGAGCACGTTCCCCGTGTATCGGCACCAGGCCGACAGATCGGCACGGGCGCCGGTGCAATCGGAAATCAGGCACAGGGTCTGGCCCGGCTGCAGGTCGTCGAGCAGCTTCTTGGCGCCGAGCAAAGGCGCCGGGCACGACATTCCCGAGAAGTCGACGGTTACGGTCGCATTTTCTGGCACGGCATCCTCCCGAAATAGGAACAACTCTGTTCCGACTGTATCAGCAAACACCTTCTTTCGAGCGGGAAACGCCATCACCGAACGGCCGTTCGAGACCGGCAACCGGACCGCCCCTGAAAGCACCGGATTCTGAAGCGCTGCGTTCCATAAATTCGGCGGGAAGCTTGCGCCACCGGGCGCCAAATCGCCTATCCTCTAAGTTGGCTACGTTGAATCTTTCCTGCCGACAACCATAACAAACACACGATGCCCCCCCCGTCTTCCAGGCCATCGCTTCCCGATCCGCCAGCGGACCGCCCCGGCACGCCCGGCGCTCCGGGAAATGCAGCCATACCGGCTGCATCGCGCCACCCGCTGGCCGTCGCCGCCGGCGTGTTCCTGATCGTCGCCGTTGCCTGCGGACTGATGGTGCAGCAATCGGAACAGCGGCGCGAACAGGAACTGCGGGCGCAGGTGGCCGACCGGGCCGACGACCATGCCCACGCGATCCAGCGCAGCATAGAGCACGCCCTGTCCGCCACCTACGCGCTGGCCGCGCTGGTGCGCCAGGGCAAGGGCACCGTGCCCGACTTTGCGGAAACCGCCGCCCAGATGCTGCCGTTCTATCCCGGTGCGGCCTCGCTGCAACTGGCGCCCGGCGGCGTCGTCCGGCACATCGTGCCGCTGGCCGGCAACGAGAAGGCCATCGGCCACGACCTGCTGCAGGACGCGGGACGCAACAAGGAAGCCTTCCTCGCACGCGATACCGGCCGGCTCACGCTGGCCGGGCCGTTCAATCTGGTGCAGGGCGGCCTTGGTGCGGTCGGACGGCTGCCGGTCTATCTCGGCGAAGGCAAGTCGGCATTCTGGGGCTTCACCACGGTGCTGATCCGTTTCCCCGATGTGCTCGACGCCGCCCGACTCGACCAGATGACGGAACCGGGCTTCGCCTACGAGCTTTGGCGCATCCAGCCCGACAGCGGGGAGCACCAGATCATTGCCTCATCCGGCACCGCTCTGGCGGACCCGGTGGACCAGTCGCTGGATCTGCCCAACGGCCGCTGGACGCTCAGCATCGCGCCGGTCAAGGGCTGGGGCGATCCGGCCCGATTGGCACTCAAGATCGCCCTGGGGCTGCTGTTCAGCCTGCTGCTCGCCTATCTGGCGAAGCTGCTGGCCGAATTGCGCAGGTACAAGGAGAGTCTAGAAACGCTGGTCGTACAACGGACGCTGCAACTGAGCACCAGCGAACAGCGCTTCCGCAACATGAGCGACGCGGCCGGCGCGTACCTGTGGGAGATAGACAGCAACATGGTCTATACCTACGTGTCCGGCCCATCGGCCCAGGTGAAGGGCCGCACGCCCGAGGAGTTGCTCGGCCATACGCCGATGGAGTTCATGCCCGCGGAGGATATCCGTCCCGTCGGCGACATCGTCACCCGCGCCATCGCCGACAAGTCCAGTTTCCGGTTGCAGCACCGCGACATCACGCCCACGGGCGAGGTGTGGTGGGAGGAAGTTTACGGCGCCGTCTTCTGCGACGAAAACGGCAAGGTGATCGGACTGCGCGGCACGGGCATGAGCATCAACGCGCGCAAGGCGCTCGAACTGGAACGCGAGCAGTATTACCGGCTGTTCAACGCCTCGTCCGAAATGATGGGCATCGCGGACCCGAACGGGGCCTTCAAGAAGATCAATCCGGCGTTCCTGGAGACATTCGGCTATTCCGAGCAGGAGATTCTCGCGCATCCCTTCATCGAATTCGTCCACCCCGACGACCGGCAGGCGACGCTGGACGAAATGGCCCGGCAGATGCAGCGCGGCTATTCGCTGAATTTCCAGAACCGCTACCGGCACCGGGACGGCAGCTATCGCTGGCTGTCCTGGCGCGCCGATTTCGACCGCAACGAACGCGTTACCTATGCGGTGGCCACCGACATCACCGAGCGCAAGCAGGCCGAAGAGGAGCTGCGCCGTAGCGAGCAGCGCTTCCGCGACGTTGCCGAAGCATCCGCCGACTGGATCTGGGAAGTGGATGCCGCAGGCCGTTATACCTATGTATCGGAGGGTGTGAAACGCATGCTCGGCTATGCGCCCGACGAAGTCGTCGGCAAGACGCCGTTCGATTTCATGGCACCCGCGGAGGCACGGCGCATCGGCGAGCTCTTCGGCTCCATCGCAGCCCAAAAGACATCGTTCAGCGAGCTGGAAAATACCGTCCTCGACAAGAACGGCATGCCGCACATCACCCTCACCAGCGGCATGCCAATCCTGGATGCCGCCGGCGAGCTTGTGGGCTATCGCGGCATCGACCGCGACATCAGCACGCGCCGGGCGGCGGAGAACCGCGTCAAGCGCCTGACCAACCTGTACGCCGCGTTGAGCGCCTGCAACCAGGCCATCGTGCGCTGCACCAGCCAGGACGAGCTGTTCCGCGACATTTGCCGCGACGTGACTCAATTCGGCGGCATGAAAATGGCATGGATCGCGCTGCTCGATGCGACGAGCCGCCAGGTCGCCGTCGCCGCCAGCCATGGCGCCGGCCTGGAATATCTGGACGACATCCACATCTCGGCCGATGCCGACGATCCGTACGGGCGCGGACCGATCGGCACGGCGATACGCGAAGGCCGGCCGGTACTGAACCTGGATTTTCTCAACGACCCGCTCTCCGCGCCCTGGCACGAGAGGGCAGCGAAGTTCGGCTTCTGCTCCATGGCTTCGCTGCCGCTGCGCTGCGATGGCAGAATCGTCGGCGCCTTCAACCTGTATGCGGACGAAGCCAACGCCATCGACGACGACGCGCGCCGGCTGCTGGAGGAAATGGCGACGGACATCAGCTATGCGCTGGCCGGCTTCGAGCGCGACGCCGCCGTCAAGCTGGCCGCCGAAGTGTTCGAGCAGGGCAAGGAAGGCATCATGATCACCGACACGCACGGCCGCATCGTGCGCGTCAACCGCGCCTTCAGCGAAATCAGCGGCTACGGCGAGGCCGAGGCGCTGGGACAGGGCGCCAACCTGCTGTCCTCGGGACGCCACGACCGGGAGTTCTACCGCGAGATGTGGCAGGCGATCGACACCACCGGCCACTGGCAGGGCGAAATCTGGAACCGGCGCAAGGACGGCCATGTCTATCCCGAGTGGATGGCCATCAGCCGCGTGCTCGACGGCAACGGCCAGCCGAGCCATTACGTCGGCATCTTCAGCGACATCACCCAGCACAAGGAAGTGGAAACGCGCATCCGGCGCCTGGCGCACTTCGATGCCCTGACCGGACTGCCCAACCGCGTGCTCCTCAACGACCGCGCCCGCCACGCCATCAGCATGGCGCAGCGCAGCCACGAGCAGCTGGCGGTGTTGTTCGTCGATCTCGACCACTTCAAGAACATCAACGACACGCTCGGCCACCGCATCGGCGACGAATTGCTGATCGAAGTCGGCAAGCGCATGAAAATCGTGGTGCGCGAGGAAGACACCATCTCGCGCCAGGGCGGCGACGAGTTCATCGTGGTGCTGCCCGGCACCGACGCCGGCGGCGCGGCGCATGTGGCCAGGAAACTGATCGAGGCGATCGCGGTCGCGTTCAAGGTCGAGCAATACGAACTCGTCGTCACCCCGTCGCTCGGCATCGCCATGTATCCGAGCGACGGCGAAGACTTCGAGACCCTGTCGAAGTGCGCCGACACCGCCATGTACCGCGCCAAGCAGGAGGGCCGCAACACCTTCCGCTTCTTCACCCCCGAGATGCAGGAGCATTCCGCGCGCAACCTGCAACTCGAAGGTGCGCTGCGCCATGCGCTGGAGCGCAACGAACTGCAACTGCATTACCAGCCGCAGGTGGCGCTGCAGGACGGCCGCATCGTCGGCGCCGAGGCCTTGCTGCGCTGGCGGAATCCCGAGCTGGGCGCGGTGTCGCCGGCCGAATTCATTCCGGTGGCCGAAGACAGCGGCCTGATCCTGTCGATCGGCGAATGGGTGCTGCGCACCGCGGCACGGCAGATGAAGGCCTGGCTCGACGACGGCATGGCGCCCATGATCATGGCGGTCAACCTCTCGGCGGTGCAATTCCGCCACGCCCACCTGCCCGAGCGGGTGGAGGAAATCCTCGCCGAAGAAGGCCTGGCGCCCCGGCATCTGGAACTGGAACTCACCGAAGGCGTGGCAATGGACGACCCGTTCGCCGCCATCGCCGTGATGGACGACCTGCACGCGCGCGGCATACGCATGTCGATCGACGACTTCGGCACCGGCTACTCGTCGCTGAGCTACCTCAAGCGCTTCCAGGTCTACAAGCTCAAGATCGACCAGTCCTTCGTGCGCGACATCACCGTGGACCCGGAAGACAAGGCCATCGTCTGCGCCGTCATCAGCCTGGCGGACAGCCTCGGCCTGCGCACCATCGCCGAGGGTGTGGAAACGGAAGAACAGCTGGCGTTCCTGCGCGAACACGGCTGCCACGAGGTACAGGGCTACTACTACAGCAGGCCGCTGCCGCCGGCGGAGTTCGAAGCCTTCGTGCGCGGGCGGGCGTAGTCGCAACCGTCATCGGTGCGCGGAAGTCGCGCCACTCCATCCTTTAGCGCGTGGCTCGCTGCCGCTCTCACCCCAGACGCGAGTTGTAGATCGGCCCGCCGTTGTCGCGGTAAGCGCGCAGGATCGCGCAGGCCCCTTCGCGCATGACATCCGTCGTGACCGCGATGCCGCGCGCCTCGATTTCCGCAATCCAGTTCGCCGGCCGGGGACCTTCGTCGAAGCCGAGAGCGACGACATCCTCGCCGCGCGCGGCGCAGACGAGGCGGCGCACGCCCGACCAGAGCACCGCCCCGAGGCACATCAGGCAGGGCTCGGCGCTGGTGACCAGTTCGCAGGCCGGCAAGCCGGCCGCGCCGAGGTCGTGATTGCCGAGCCGCGCCTGTGCCAGCGACAGGGCAACGATCTCCGCGTGCGCCGAGGAGCAGTGGTTCGCCACCACGCGATTCGCCCCGGCCGCCAGCAGCCTGCCGCTCTCCTGCTCGAACACGGCCGCGGCGAAAGGCCCGCCTCCCGCCGCGACGTTGTCGCGCGCCAGTTCCAGCACGAAGCCCATGCGCGCCTCCGGCGCCGCCAGAACCCGCGGTACGCCGTTGGCCCGCACGATGAAGTCGGGCAGTTCGAAAAGGAAGGCATTTTCCATGAACCTATCCTCGTACCATGCGCAGCAAAGGGCAAGCGTGCCCGGCGGATCAGGACTTGAGTTCGGCCCGGTCGCGGAAGCAGTCGAGCGCTTCGGGATTCGCCAGCGCCTCGACGTTCTTCACCGCCAGGCCATGCACCAGGTTGCGCACGGCCAGCTCGACGATCTTGCCGCTCTTGGTGCGCGGAATGTCGTCCACCTGCACGACCTTCGCCGGGACATGGCGCGGCGTGGTGTCCTTGCGGATGGTTTCCTTGATGCGCTTGACCAGCGCGTCGTCGAGCGTCAGGCCCTCCTTCAGCTTGACGAAGAGCACGACGCGGACATCCTTCTCCCAGTCCTGGCCGATGACGATGGCCTCGACGACCTCGGGCAGCTTCTCGACCTGGCGGTAGATCTCGGCGGTGCCGATGCGCACGCCGCCGGGATTCAGCGTCGCGTCCGAACGGCCGTAGATGATGAAGCCGTCGTGCACGGTGCGCTCGGCGAAATCGCCGTGGCACCAGATGCCGGGAAAGCGCTCGAAATAGGCGGCGCGATACTTGCTGCCGTCGGCGTCGTTCCAGAAGCCGATCGGCATCACCGGGAAGGGCTTGCCGCAGACCAGTTCGCCCTTTTCGCCGACCACCGGCCGGCCGTTCTCGTCGACGACGTCGGTCGCCATGCCGAGCCCGGCGCACTGGATCTCGCCGCGATAGACGGGGCCGACAGGATTGCCGCCGACGAAGCAGGAAATGATGTCGGTGCCGCCGGAAATCGAGGCCAGTTGCAGGTCGCTCTTGACGTTGGCGTAGACGTAGTCGAAGCCTTCCGGCACCAGCGGGCTGCCGGTCGAGAACATGGTGCGCAGCTTCTTCAGGTCGTGGGTCGCGCCCGGCTTGAGCTCGATCTTGGCGATGGCGTCGATGAACTTGGCCGAGGTGCCGAAGTGCGTCATGCCTTCCGCCACGGCGTAGTCGAACAGGATGTTGCCGCGGCCGATGAAGGGGCTACCGTCGTAGAGCATCAGCGTCGCCCCGCTGGCCAGGCCCGAGACCAGCCAGTTCCACATCATCCAGCCGCAGGTGGTGAAGTAGAACAGCTTGTCGCCGCGCTTCACGTCGCATTGCAGCAGGTGTTCCTTCAGGTGCTGCAACAGGGCGCCGCCGGCGCAATGGACGATGCACTTGGGCACGCCGGTGGTGCCCGAGGAATACATGATGTAGAGCGGATGGTCGAAGGGCAGTTGCGCGAAATCGATCTCGGTGACGATGCGGTTCTCGTCCACGTAGGCGCGCAGCATGGTGGCGTTGCGGATCTGCGACAGATCGTGGCCCTCGCCGCGCACGTAGCGGGCGACGACGGTGCGCTGCACCGACGGCAACTGGGCGACGATCTCGGCCACCTTGTCGAGCATGTCGATGGTCTTGCCGTTGTAGTAGTAGCCGTCGACGGTGAACAGCAGCTTGGGCTCCACCTGGCCGAAGCGGTCGAGCACCCCTTGCACGCCGAAGTCGGGCGACGCCGAGGTGAAGATGGCGCCGATAGAGGCCGCCGCCAGCATGGTGATGACGGTCTCGGGCATGTTCGGCATGTAGGCGGCGATGCGGTCGCCCGCCACCACGCCGTCCTCGCGCATCGAGGCGGCCAGCCGCGCGACGCGGCGGTAGAGGTCGCCATGCCCCATGCGGCGCATCAGCTTGTCCTCGCCCCAGAAGGTCAGCGCGGCGCTGTCGTCGCGCGAACGCAGCAGGTTCTCGGCGAAGTTGAGGCGCGCCTCGGGAAACCATTTCGCGCCGGGCATCCTGTCGCCGTCGACGACGACCGTCTTGCCCATCTCGCCGCGCACCGCGCCGAACTCCCAGACCGAGGCCCAGAACTCCTCGGGATGCTCGACCGACCAGCGGTGCAGGCCGGCGTAGTCGTCGAGGCGGCGCTGCCAGCGCGCTGCGGCCGCCGCCATGAAGGCCGTCATGTTGGCCGCGGCGACGCGCTCGGCGGAAGGCTGCCACATGGGCGTGGCGGAAGTCGGGTAGCTCATGACGTGCTCCGGTAGGAAATTCAGTCAGCGATGACTTGCAGGATGCGTTGCGGCAGCGGCACGGACTTGCCGGTGGCCGGGGCCATCCAGACCATCTTGGCGGCCCCCTCGGCGTAGAGGACGTCCGCGCCGACCTTGCGCAGTTCATAGGCGGTTTGCAGGCTGCTGCGGCCCGGCTTGCCGGCGAACAGGCGGCATTCGACCTGGCCCGGATAGGTCAGCGGCAACAGGAAGGTGCAGCTCGCGTTCACGACGACGACCGTCTCCTTGCATTTCACGTCGATGGCATAGCCCAGCTGTTCCAGCCATTCGACGCGGGCCTGTTCCATGTAGCGGAAGTAGACCGTGTTGTTGACGTGGCCGAGGGCATCCATGTCGCCCCAGCGTATCGGGATGATGGTAGTCAATACGAGCTGGCGAAAGTGTTCCACTGGCGACATTTCCCGTTAAGTCGAAGAATTATAATGCCCCGATAACCAGCGCTGATATTTACGGGAGAAAACGCATGGAACGCGAAGCAATGGAGTTCGACGTCGTCGTTGTCGGCGGCGGTCCCGCGGGCCTTGCGGCGGCGATCCGACTCAAGCAGATCAATGCGGAATTGTCCGTCTGCCTGATCGACAAGGGCTCCGAGATCGGCGCCCACATCCTCTCGGGCGCCGTCATGGACCCGCGCGCCCTCAACGAACTGGTCCCCGACTGGCAGGCCAAGGACGCGCCGCTGGATACGCTGGTGACGGAGGACCGCTTCGTCATGCTGACCGCAACCGGCGGCATCCGGTTCCCCAATTTCCTCCTGCCCGGCTGCTTCATCAACCACGGCAACTACATCGTCAGCCTCGGCAGCGTCTGCCGCTGGCTCGGCCAGCAGGCCGAGGCGCTGGGCGTCGAAATCTATCCCGGCTTCGCCGGCGCCGAAGTGCTCTACGACGAACAGGGCGCCGTCCGCGGCGTCGCCACCGGCGACATGGGCATCGGCCGCGACGGCCAGCCCACCGATGCCTTCCAGCCCGGCATGGAGCTGCGGGCGAAGTACACCCTCTTCGCCGAAGGCTGCCGCGGCCACCTTGGCAAGCAGCTCGAAGCGAAATTCAATCTGCGCCACGGCGCCGATCCGCAGGTCTATGGCCTCGGCGTCAAGGAACTCTGGGAAGTCACGCCCGAACAGCACGTCAAGGGCATGGTCATGCACACGGCCGGCTGGCCGCTCGATCCCGACACCTACGGCGGTTCCTTCTGCTATCACTTCGGAGAGAACATGGTCTCCATCGGCCTCGTCGTCGGCCTCGGCTACAGCAATCCCTACCTGTCGCCCTTCGAAGAAATGCAGCGCCTCAAGACCCACCCGCAGCTGAAAGCGATGCTCGCCGGCGGCAAGCGCATCGCCTACGGCGCCCGCGCCCTGACGGCCGGCGGCCTGCAGGCGCTGCCGAAGCTGATCTTCCCCGGCGGCGCGCTGATCGGCGACGACGCCGGCTTCCTCGTCGCCTCGCGCATCAAGGGCAGCCACGCCGCCATCAAGACCGGCATGCTGGCCGCCGAGGCGGCGGCGGATGCGCTCCTGGCGGGCCGCGCCCAGGACGAACTCGTCGCCTATCCGGAGAAGTTCCGCAACTCCTGGCTCTACGACGAACTGCACCAGGCACGCAACTTCAAGCCCTGGATGGCCAAGGGCCTCTATCTCGGCTCGCTGATGTTCGGCATCGACCAGCAGCTGTTTCGCGGCAAGGCGCCGTGGACCCTGCGCCTGACCGCCGACCACACCAAGCTCAAGCGCGCCGCCGACTGCACGCCGATCCAGTACCCGAAACCCGACGGCGTGCTGACCTTCGACCGTCTTTCCTCGGTGTTCCTGTCGAACACCAACCACGAAGAGGACCAGCCCTGCCATCTGCGCCTGAAGGACGCCGCCGTGCCGATCGCGACCAACCTCGCGCTCTACGACGCACCCGAGCAGCGCTACTGCCCGGCCGGCGTGTATGAAATCCTGCGCGACACCGACGGCAGCAATCCGCGCCTGCAGATCAACGCGCAGAACTGCGTGCACTGCAAGACCTGCGACATCAAGGACCCGACCCAGAACATCGACTGGGTCACGCCTCAGGGCGGCGAAGGGCCGATCTACCAGCAGATGTAGTCGGGACTGCTCGCCCGCAATCCGGACGACCACCGCCTCAACCTCGGCACGCCCTTGAGGAGAATGAGCATCATGTCCGAACACGACAACCCGACCGTGCCGACACCCGGGCAGCGGCTCGTCACCATCGTCGGACTGATCGCCCTGCTGGCGGTCGGCCTCTACCGCAGCCACACCCTGCTGTACGACCATGCGCGGCACATGGCCGAGCAGCAACTGCACTCGGTGACGGAACTCAAGGCGCAGGAAATCGTGCGCTGGCTCGACGACCGGCTGGTGTTTCTGGCCGAACCGCCCGCCGGCGTCTTGGCCGGCAATCTCGACCGCCTGATCGGCGGCCGTGACCCCGCCGCCGCCCGAACGCTCCAGGCCCGCCTTCGCCATCTGCACGCGACGATTCCGGAGATCGCATCGATCTGGCTCTACGATCCGGCCGGCCGGCCCCGCCTGGGCAGCAATGCCCACCATGCCCAGATCGATGCCGGACATCGTGAGGCCGTGCGCAAGGCACGGGAAAGCCGACGCCCGGTCCTCGTCGATGTCCATCGTACGGACGACGCTGCGGGCGATGTCGTGCTGGATATCATCGCCCCCCTGTTCGCGGCACCGGGAGACGACGCGCCGATGATCGGCTATGTGCTGTTTCAGATCGACCCGAAGCAGCAGCTCTATCCGATGACCCTCAAATGGCCGGTGCCCAGTGCCACGGCCGAAAGCTTCCTGGTGCGGCGCGAGGGTGCGGAGGTCGTCTACCTCAGCCCGTTGCGACACCGGGCGGCACCGCCGCTGAGCCTGCGCCGGTCGCTCGACATGCCGGAACTCGTCCTGACCGAGGCCTTGCAGGACGAGGGCAAAGTGCTGACCGGCGTGGATTACCGCGGCGAACCGGTATTGCGCGTCGTGCGCAGCATTCCCGAGACGGACTGGCTGCTGGTCGCCAAGATGGACGACAGCGAGATCTATGGCGATGCGCGGCGCAGCTTTCTCTGGATAGTCGCCGCCGGCCTGATCCTCCTTTTCGTGCTGCTGGCGCTGGGTCGCGTCTTCGTCGCCGCCCTGCGCGCACGGGCGCGCGAAGCGCACTATCGCATCCTCGCCGAAAGCGGCAGCGACATGGTGTGGCTGTACGAATTCGCCACGCGGCGGTTCACCTACGTCAGCCCGTCCGTCGAACAATTGCGGGGCTACACGGTGGCGGAAGCGCTGCAGCAAAGCTTGCAGGACGTGCTGACCCCGGAGTCCTGGCGGATGGTCGAGGAGGAATTGCCGAAATGGCTGGCGACCTTCGCGACAGGCGACGAGTCCGTCCGCACCCGGCACTACGAGATCGCCCAGGTATGCCGGGACGGCTCGACTATCGAGACCGAGGCGGTGGCGACGCTGATCGCCGACGCGCAAGGCCGGGTGACGCACCTGCAAGGCATCTCGCGCGACATCACCGAGCGCCGCCGCATCGAAGCGGCCCTCGCCGAAAGCGAAGAGAAATTCCGCACCATCTACGACACGATCAACGACGGCATCTTCGTGCACGACGCCGACGACGGCCGCATTCTCGACGTCAATGCCAGCGCCTGCAAGATGTACGGCTACAGTCGCGAGCAATTGCTCGCCCTCGACATCGCCAGGATCAGCGCCTGCGTTGTCCCGTACACGATGGCAGAAGCGCAGGAATATGTCCGGCTCGCCCTGGAGCAGGGATGGCAGGCATTCGAATGGCTGGCGCGGGACAGCGCGGACCGGCAGTTCTGGGTCGCGGTGAACCTCCAAGCGTTCAAGCTCGGCAAGGGGCGGCGGGTGCTGGCCGTGGTGCACGACATCGACAGCCGCAAGCAGGCCGAGGAAAACCTGAAGCGCGCCCTCGCCGAGGCCAAGGCGCTCAACAGCAAGCTGGCGGAGGCGCAGAGCCAGCTGCTGCAATCGGAGAAAATGGCGTCGATCGGCCAGCTCGCCGCCGGCGTGGCCCACGAGCTCAACAACCCGATCGGCTTCGTCTCCTCCAACCTTGCGACGCTGGAGCGCTATCTGCAGGACATCTTCGCCATCACCACGGCCTACGAAGCGGCGGAAGCCGCCGATGCCGGGTGCCCGAGGCTCGACACCGTGCATGCCATCAAGCACGACCGGGATTTCGACTTCATCAAGACCGATATCGTCCAGCTCATGGCCGAGTCCAAGGACGGCCTGGCCCGCGTCGCCAAGATCGTGCGCGACCTCAAGGACTTCTCCCGCGCCGGCGAGGCCGAACTCCAGTGGGCCGACCTGCACCAGGGTCTCGATTCGACGCTCAACATCGTCTGGAACGAGCTCAAGTACAAGTGCACCGTAATAAAGGAATACGGCGAACTGCCGCCCGTCCGGTGCGTGCTGTCGCAATTGAACCAGGTGTTCATGAACCTGCTGGTCAACGCCGCCCACGCCATCCCCGAAAAAGGCCAGATCACCGTGCGCACCGGCCTCCGGGGCGACGAGGTGTTCGTCGCCGTCGCCGACACCGGCACCGGCATCGCACCCGAAAACCTCAACCGCCTCTTCGACCCCTTCTTCACCACCAAACCGGTCGGCAAGGGCACCGGGCTGGGGCTGTCGCTCGCCTACAGCATCGTGAAGAAGCACCAGGGACGCATCGAGGTGGAAAGCGCCGTCGGCGAGGGCACCACCTTCACCGTCTGGCTGCCGATTCAATCCGCCGCGGCCGAAGAAGACGGTCAGCCTCGCCAACCGATGTAATTCGCGCGCAATCGAAGGAGCCGATACTTTAGCGATGCGAGTTCTTACCCTTGTCGGCCTGCTGTCCACACTCGCCCTGCCGGCGTGGGCAGCGCGTCCCTTCGTGACCGACGATGCACGCCTGACCACCGCCGGCAGCTGCCAGCTCGAAAGCTGGGTACGCACCTATCCGCAAAGCCGCGAAACCTGGGCCCTGCCCGCCTGCAACCCGGGCGGCAATCTCGAACTCA
>CAZWFC010000070.1:8237-15232 GCA_964632965.1 uncultured Rhodocyclaceae bacterium | reverse complement strand
GCGCATCAGGTCCTGGCGCGCCACCGGCATGTTCTTCGGATCGTTGGTGCCGATGAAGTAGTGGCACTTGTCGGTGCAGGCGCCGCAATGCACGCAGGCGTCCATGAACACCTTGAGCGAGCGGTACTTGCCGAGCAGTTCGCCCATCTTGGCGATGACGGCATCGTGCGTGTCCTGCCAGTTCTCGGCCAGCTGGCCGGGGAAGCCGATGGCTTCCTGGATCTTGTCGCTGGCGACGTAGGGCTTCAGCTCGGCCATTGCGCCGGGCTGGAGCGCCGGCACGGTGGGGAACTCGCGGCAGGCGGGGGCTTTGATTTCGGGGCCGGCCATTATTTCGTCTCCAGCTTTGCGGCCCACGCGGCGATGTGGCGTACTTCGCGCGGGTTGTCGGCCTGGTTGCGGGTCGGGCTGAAGAAGATGCCCGGCGCGTGCAGCAGTTTGCTGAACGGGAACACGATCATCAGCAGCGCCACGCACAGCAGGTGGATATACAGACCGGGGTGCGCCGGCAGCGGCTGGATGTCGAACATCATGAGGCCGAGGAAGAAGGCCTTCACGGCGACGATGTCGGTGTGCATCAGGAACTTCATGCCCAGCCCGGTCAGCGCTATCAGCAGCAGCAGGGCGAGCATCAGGTGATCGGAAGGCGTCGAGATGTAGCGGATGCGCTCGACCAGGAAGCGCCGCGCCCAGAGGCCGGCGAGTCCGGCGGCCATGGCGAAGCCGGCATACAGGCCGAAGGGCTGGATCAAGGCGACCCACAGCCAGACGGGTTCGGTGAAGTAGCGCAGGTGGCGCATCAGCACCAGAGCGAGGCCGAGGTGGAAGGTGATGCCGAGAGCCCAGATCCACAGGTTGCCCTTGAACAGGCTTTCGAAAAAGACGACTTCACGGGCCATGCGGAAGGCGACGCCGGTGGCGGTCGTCGGTGCCGGCGTGGTCGGAATCTTCAGCGGCGACGGCGTGCGGGCGAAGTCGTAGATCTTGTACGCCAGGCCGCCGATGAACAGGGCGGTGGCGGCATAGAACAGGATCGCGAAGAAGAGTGTCATGGGCGCTTTAGGGCAATCGCGGGACGTCGGGAACCGGGCGGCTGCGGGTTGCCCCGCGGCCGCCGGATCTGTTGCGTCGTTACGTGGTGTTTAGACGCAGCCGGTGGGCTTGGGCAGGCCGGCGATCTTGCACGCCTGCTTGGCCGGGCCGTAGGGGAACAGTTCGTACAGGTACTGGCTGTTGCCCTTCTCCGGTCCGAGCTTCTTGCCGATGGCCTTGGTCAGCACGCGCACGGCGGGGGCGATCTGGAACTCGTTGTAGTAGTCGCGCAGGAAGTTGACGACTTCCCAGTGCTGCTCGGTCATGGTGACGTTTTCGGTCTGCGCCAGGTAGGCGCCGACGTCTTCGTTCCAATCGGCCAGGTTGACCAGGTAGCCTTCTTCGTCGGCTTCGTAGTTCTTGCCGTTGACAGTGATTTCAGCCATGTTCCGCTCCTTGAATAGTGTGAGTGAGTATTGGGTCGTTACAGCCAGCTCGTTACAGCCAGGATTGGCAGGTTTTGTTTTCAGCGACGAGGTCGACGAATCCGGCATAGTCGACCAGGGTGATGCCGTCGATGACGCGGTCGGCGATGCCGCGGGCCTCGACGTCCGGCGTCAGGGCGTAGAACTTGAACTTGCCCATGGCGGCCTTGAGACGGGGCTCGGCGGCGTTGCCCTTGGTGGCGGCATAGACGCCGTCCTCGATCAGCAGGATCGCGCCGTCGGCGCCGGTTTGCAGTGCGGCGTCGAACGAGGAGCGGTCCAGCGGCGACTTATTGACGATGTGCAGCATGTCTTTTCCTCTCCCTTAGAAGCTCAACAGCACGTCTTGCTCTTCCATGATCTTGCCGAGCTCGGCGCGACTCATGACTTCGACCGGCACCGACAGGTCGTCGGCGGTGAGGCCGCGCGCGGCCAGCGATTCCTGGTCGACGTAGAGCTTGGTGACGTCGTAGTCCTCAAGGGCGCGGTAGGTCGGCTGGAAGTTCTTGACCTCGATGCCCTTGGTCGAGTGCCCCTTCTTCAGCTGATAGACGCCGTCGTCCATGAAGGCCAGCGACACGTCCTGCTCGAAAGCGGCGCCGATCAACACGACTTCCAGCGACTCCAGCGCGTAGATGGTGCCGTAGGGGGCCTTGCGATTGACGAACATGAATTTCTTGGTGGTCATCTTCTTGTCTCCCCGCTCAGTCGCCGAACACGACGATACGGTCGGCCTGAATGCCGGCCTCGATCAACTGGCCGAGGCCGGAGATGCGGAAACCGGCGGCCAGGTTGGTGGCGTCCTTGCCGTTGCGCTTGGCTTCGCCTTCATCGACGATGCCGCGGCGCTGGGCGGCGGCGACGCAGACGACGAGGTCGAGCTTGTGTTCTTCCGCCAGTTTGGACCAGCGGTTGACGATGTTGCGGTCGTCCTGCGGCGGCGTCGTCAGACGCGTCGCGTTGTTGACCCCGTCGTGGTAAAAGAACACGCGGAAGATTTCATGACCCTTGGCCAGGGTCGCCTTGGCGAATTGATACGCGCTGTCGGCGGCCTGGTGGGTATAAGGGCCTTCGTTGACCAGAATCGCAAACTTCATGGGCTCTATTCCTTGACTCAAGCGCTTAGAAGCGGACGTGGGTCGACGCGTTGAGGTTGGCACGGCTGCCGCGCCAGTCGTCGATCATGTACTTGGTGAAGGGCAGGCCGGTCTTCTCGAAGAAACGCGGCCAGCCGATGCGGTCGATCCAGTCCGACAGGCGTTCCCAGGGACGGGCGTCGGCCTTGTAGGTGCGCAGGATGTTGCCCACCACGGCATTGACTTCGGGCCAGCGTGGCGCGTTGTTGGGCAAGCCGGAAGCGACCATCTTCATGAAGGTGGGCTTGCCGCGCGCATTGGAGTTCTTGCCGCCGACCCAGATCGCCAGCTTGGAATGCTCCGGATCGTTGATCTGCATCGGCGGGCAGGGGGGGTAGCAGGCGCCGCAGCAGATGCACTTCTTTTCATCGACTTCGAGCGAAGGCTTGCCATTGACCAGTGCCGGACGGATCGCGGCGACCGGGCAGCGGGCCACCACGGTCGGGCGCTCGCAGACGTTGGCGACCAGGTCGTGGTTGATCTTCGGCGGCTTGGTGTGCTGGATGATGACGGCGATGTCGGCCTGGCCGCCGCAGTTGATTTCGCAGCAGGACGTCGACAGGCGCACGCGGTTGGGCATCTCCTCGTGCTTGAATTCCTCGTAGAGCTCGTCCATCATCGCCTTGACCACGCCCGAGGCGTCGGTGCCGGGGATGTCGCAGTGCAGCCAGCCCTGGGTGTGGGCGACCATCGACACCGAGTTGCCGGTGCCGCCGACGGGGAAGCCGTTCTTTTCGAGTTCGGCGATCAGCGGGGCGACCTTGGCTTCACTGGAAACCGAGATTTCGACGTTGGAGCGGATGGTGAAGCGGCAGAAGCCTTCGCCGAAGTTGTCGGCGATGTCGCACAGCTTGCGGATCGTGTAGTGGTCCATCTGGCGCTGGGTGCCGGCGCGCACGGACCAGACCTCGTCGCCCGTGTGGGAGACATGGTGCAGGACGCCGGGACGCGGACGGTCATGGTACTTCCAGTTGCCGTAGTTGGCGGCGAACTTCGGATGCAGGAACTTCTTGTTGTCGAGGAAACCTTCGACCGGCTTGCGCATTTGAGGCTGAGACATGTTGTTTATCTCCGGATTTCGCTATTCGGTTGTCGGGGCCGCGCTCAGGCGGCGGCCTTCTTGGCGTTGATCTTGGCCACTTCTTCGTCCCAGCCGCCGGTGTTGACGTAGGGATTCATGCGCGGGCTGTTGACCATGTTGGCGTCGATGTCGAGGCCGATGCCTTCGAGGAAGTTGACCAGGCCGATGCGCTCGATCATCTCGCCGGTACGCTCGTGTTCAAGGGCGTTCTCGGCGAAGAAATCGATGGCCGACTGCGCCAGTTCGACCAGGGCCTCGTAGTCCTCGTCGCTCTGCAGCTTGAAGAACGGAACCGCGACGGTGCCCATCGTGGCGCCGATCTTTAGATGGCTCTTGCCGCCGATCAGGATGGTGGCGCCCTTGTCCTTGCCGGCGGCCAGGGCGCCGGTCATGACGTTGATGCAGTGCATGCAGCGCACGCAGTCCTTGTTGTTGATTTCCAGGGACTGGCTGCCATCGACCGCGACGCTGGTGATCTCGGCGGCCTTGGAGACGTCCTTGGTGGCCTTCAGCTGCATGGCGCGCGTCGGGCACATGCCGATGACGTCGTTGACCAGTTCGTTCATGCCGTGCTTGGCGAACCACTTCTTCGCCAGCGCTTCGTCGGTGCGCATGTTGTCGCGCCAGGTGCCGATGATGGCCATGTCGGAACGCTGGATGGAGTTCATGCAGTCGTTCGCGCAGCCGGAGAACTTGAACTTGAACTTGTAGGGCAGGGCCGGACGATGGATGTCGTCGAGGAAGCGGTTGATGATGGTCTTGTGGGCCTTGGCTTCGTCGTAGCACGACTGCTCGCAGCGCGCGGCGCCGATGCAGGACATGCCGGTGCGTACGGCCGGGCCGGCGCCGCCCATGTCGAAGCCCATCTTGTTGATCTCGTCCCAGGCCGCTTGAACGTTCTCGGTGGTGCAGCCCTGGAGCATGATGTCGCCGGTCTGGCCGTGCAGCGCGATCAGGCCGGAACCGTACTTTTCCCAGATGTCGCAGAACTGGCGCAGCGTGGCGGTGTCGTAGTGCCAACCGGCCGACGGCATGATGCGGATGGTGTGGAACTCGGCGGCTTCCTTGAACACGGGCTTGCCTTCCGCGTCCTTGATCTCGGTGAAGCGGGGGATGACGCCGCCGCCGTAGCCGACGACGCCGACCGTGCCGCCCTTCCAGTAGCCCTTGCGGGTCTTGTAGGAGTGTTCGAGGTGACCGAGGACGTCGACGACGTAGTCCTTATCCTTGGCCAGACGCTTGAGGCCGGTGACGAAGCTGGGCCAAGGCCCGGTTTCGAGTTGATCCAGCAAGGGGGTAGGGTGGAGTGGCTTGGCCATCGAGTGTCTCCTCTTGTGAGCTGTTGGGGAACAGAGCGCGCCGGCGGCGCAGTCAGCAGAATTCCAAGGTGGAGCGATACTAAGGAAGAGTGCGGTGCACAAACCATACTTCCGGCAGGTAAATGAGTCCCTCCTGAAGGAGTAGGGATACCTACCCGAAAGGGGTATATCCTGCCACGCCCTACCGGGAATGGTCGCGCCACCGCTTCCAGTGCGATATTGCCCGACCATCAAGGAGCCCGCGTGGACAAGATAACCAGCCTCGACAAGTTCCGTGTACCCATCGGCAACCAGGAAATCGAATTGCAGCAGGTCGAGTTCGCGGCCGGCGGCATGCCGCTGCTGCGCATCCGCATCCGCGAGGCGTCGCGCTTCACGATTTTCGACGTCGACGCGGTGACGGCGGAGCGCTGGGGGCGGCAGATGCAGGCATGGTCCAGCCCGATACTGGAGCCGAAGTGAGCGCCGCACCGGACAGCAATACGGACGAAGTCGTCGATCTGGTCTTCGCCCTGAGCGGGCATGCCTTGGTTGAAGACTACGCCGAACTGCTCTGGCAGGGCCTGCGCGCCAGCCTGCCATGGCTAGCCGAGGATGAGGCGGCGGCGGTGCATCCGCTGGCGCGGACGAGCCCCGGCCAGGGCGAGCGCTACCTGTCGAAGCACTCGCGGTTGACGCTGCGGATCGCGATGGGCCGGGTCGAACAGGCGCGCGTGCTGTGCGGCCGGCAGCTTGATCTCGGCAGTCCGGTGGCCGTCGGCGCGGCGGTGGTGCGCGCCATCGAGCCGGCGAAGGAGTTGCATTCGGGTTTTGTCGCACTCGGACTGGCCGACGAAGTGGCATTTTTGGCCGCCTGTCGCCGCCAGCTCGATGATATCGGCATCGGCATGGCGCATCTGGTGACCGGCAAGGCCCGCCGCATGCAGGCTGCCGGCCGGCAGGTCGAGGGATTCGGCCTGATGCTGCACGGGCTGGGCAAGGAGGATGCGCTGCGGTTGCAGCGTGCCGGGCTCGGCGAAGAACGCAAACGCGGTTGCGGCATATTCGTGCCGCACAAGGCGGTCGCCGCCGTCGGCGACTGAACGAAACCCAATATAACGAGGAGCATTTCATGTCGGAAAAACCTGCCGTAACCATCGATCTGTCGGGCATGCCCTGTCCGGCGCCGCTGTTGGGCGCGAAGAAGATCATCGACGATCTTCAGCCGGGACAAATCCTGATGCTGGTTTCCGATTGTCCGGGCACGCACGACGACCTGTTTTCCTGGTGCAAGTTCACCGGCAACGAACTGCTGTCCGCCACCAAGCAGCCGGACGGCAAGATGGCCTATGCGCTGAAGAAGGCCGGCGGTGCGACCTCGACGCCGATCGCCCATGTCACGCTCGACATGCGCGGTGTCAGCTGCCCCGGTCCCATCGTGCAGGCGAAGAAACTGCTCGACGGCATGAAGGAAGGCGAGGTGCTGCAACTCGTCAGCGACTGTCCCGGATCGGTCGCCGACGTCGAATCCTGGAGCAAGGCGACGGCCGTCGAATTGCTGGCCACGCTGCCGATGGCGCGCGGCGCCCACGAGTTCTACCTGAAGAAAAAGTAACCCATCCAACGAAGAGGAGACTCCCATGAGCTACGTCATCAATGGCGAAGAAAAAGCAGTCGACGATTACGGCTACCTGCTGGAGCCGGATTTCAGCGACGAGGCGATAGCGGTCATTGCCGCCGACTGCGGCCTGGCACTGACCGAACAGCACCACAAGGTCATCAACTACCTGCGCGAGAAGTACAAGGAGGACGGTCATACTCCCAACCTGCGCAACCTCATCAAGGGCCTGCAGGACGAAGGCGATATGCCGGAAGCCGACAGCGCGCTGCTGTTCGAGTTGTTCCCCGACGGTGGGGCGGCCAAGCAGGGTTGCAAGGTCGCCGGCCTGCCGCAACCGAAGGG
>CAZWFC010000070.1:0-8137 GCA_964632965.1 uncultured Rhodocyclaceae bacterium | reverse complement strand
TGGCCATACGCATCCGTAGTCGTTTTCACCAGGGGCGCGAGCGCACGCCGGACGAGTTGGCGAGCGTCGTCGCGATGCTCGCCTGGAAGCTGGCGGTCGAGTCGATCCGCAACATGCGCAAGGCGCAATACGACATCGACATCGGCCGGCCCTACTTCGAGTTTGTCTCGGAATTCGTGGTCTTCCTGGCCACGGCGGCCGACCGCATCGCCTTTCGCGAACTGGCGCCGGAGCAGCGCGTCGCATTCACGACGGCGCTGGTTAACCGCCTGGCGGGGGTGATCGAGGACAATCGCGACATGCTGCTGGGCGCTGCCGCTCCCGGCGAATGCCAGCGCGACTTTCTCGATCGCTTCAATCGCCGTGGCGCCGACTATGCCGGCTTCGAGTACCGCGACGATGGTCCCGATTTCGGCTTCCGCCGCTATTTCGCTTCCTGCCTGCGCGATGTGCTGCCCGAGAAGGATCAGCTCTGGGTGATCGACCAGGCGATGGACATCGAGGCGCCCGCGGCCATCAAGGCGCTGGAGAAGACATTGGCCGGACTTTTCGACGCCAGTGTCGCCGTGGCCGAACGCCGGGTGGAACTGGACAAGGGCGGAGAATAGACATGGCGGCTTCGCCTTTCGCGCTCGACGATGTCGTCGCCTACGCCGCCTGGCGCGAGCGAAAGCTGGCCAGCGCGCCGCGCCGCATCGAGGACATCCTCGTCGAGATCGGCGATCCGCGCGCGCTGACGCCGGCCGAGCGCGCGCGCCTGCTGGAGCTCAATGCCACGGCCAACATGGCCGTCTATGCCGGCAAGACCGGCACCGACCCGGACAAGGAGATTCCGCGCCGGCTCGGTGCGCAGCTGGGGCTGCACAAGCTCGACAGCCACTGGCTCACCGACGACGACGCCATTTCGCCGATCTCGGTGCGCGGTGCCGAGGAGCGCGGCGAGCGCAAGGAATTCATTCCCTATACCGACAAGCCGATCCGCTGGCATACCGACGGCTACTACAACGCACCGGAGCGTACCGTGCGCGGCCTGCTGCTCCACTGCGTGCAGAGCGCGGTGACCGGCGGCGAGAACCAGCTGCTCGATCACGAGATCGCCTACATCCTGCTGCGCGACGAGAATCCCGACCACATCCGGGCGCTGGCACGGCCCGACGCCATGACCATCCCGGCGCGCAGCGACGAGGGCGGCGTGGCCCGCGCCGCCCAGCCGGGGCCGGTTTTCTCGGTCGATGGCGATGGTTTCCTGCACATGCGCTACACGGCACGCACGGTCAGCATCGAATGGCGCGACGATGCCGCCACGCAGGCGGCCGTCGCCTCCTTGGCGCGCATCCTCGCCGCACCGACGCCCTGGACGCTGCACGGCCGCCTGGAACCCGGCATGGGGTTGGTCTGCAACAACGTGCTGCACGACCGCAGCGGATTCACCGAGAGCCCGGCGCACCGGCGTCTGCTCTATCGCGCCCGCTATTACGAACGCGTGCGGGGTTGACCGGTATAATCGGCGGCATAACTTTTGTCGCGGACCGTCGTGGCCACCCTGACCCTCGAAGTTCAACGCAAGCTCGGCGTCGCCGTCGAGCGTATGCCTGCCTTCCCGCAGAGCGTGCAGAAGATCCTGGATCTGACCCGGGACATCAACTGCCTGCCCCGGGATCTGGTGACCGTGATCGAAAAGGATCCGGTGATGACCATGAAGATTCTTCGGGTCATCAACTCCGCCTACTACAGCATGCCCAGCAAGATCACCTCGGTCAGCCAGTCGGTGGTCTATCTCGGCCTCAACACCATCAAGAACCTGGCGCTGTCGATCGCCGCGGTCGGCATGCTGCCGCGCTTCAATACCTCGGGTTTCGACATTCAGCGCTACCTGCTGCATTCATTGACCACGGCGACCGTGGCGCGCCAGCTTTGCAGCGTCTATGCCAAGGGCCAGGTCGATCCCGGCGACGGCTACATCGCCGGCCTGCTGCACGATTTCGGCAAGGCCGTGTTCGCCCAGTTCATGGCCAGCGAGTTCCGCGAGGCGCTTGCGAAGTCGCAGGATGAAGGCATTCCGCTGCACCAGGCCGAACTGGCCGTGATCGGTGCCGATCATGCCGTGGTCGGCTCGATGCTGGCGACCAAGTGGGCGTTTCCGCCCCATCTGATCGAGTGCATCCGCGACCATCACGCCGTGGACGTCGAGCCGAATGCGCTGATGGATTGCGTGCGCATGGCCGACCAGATCTGCCGCAAGCTGAACTTCGGCGACGCCGGAAATCCCTGGCGCGAGGACGAGACGATCGTCGCGCCGGAGCGGTTCGGCGATTCCTTCGATGCGGTGATAGCGTCCCTCGGCGATCTCGAAAAAATCGTTGCGGATGCCGAGATGTTCGCCCAGGTGGACGGCGGCAAATGAAGGTCAAGTTCTGGGGGGTGCGCGGTTCCATCGCCTCGCCGGGTCCGCGCACCGTGCGCTACGGCGGCAATACCACCTGCATCGAGGTGCGCAGCGATGCCAACGAACTGATCGTCCTCGACGGCGGCACCGGCATCTTCCAGCTGGCGCAGACGCTGTTCAAGGAAATGCCGCTCACCGCGCATGTCTTCATCACCCACACCCACTGGGACCACATCCAGGGGCTGCCGTTCTTCATCCCGCTGTTCATCCCCGGCAACACGGTGCGCATCCACGGCGCCTACGACATCGTCTCCGGTGCCGGCATCGAGCAGGTGATGGAAGTGCAGTTGCAGTACAGCTACTTTCCGGTGCGCGAGGCGGAGATGAAGGCGCGCATCGAGTATGAGACGCTGACCGTCGGCGAGCCGTTTGCGGTCGGCGACGCCACGATCACCAGCGTCATGCTCAACCACCCGGTCATCGATCTCGGCTACCGCGTGGACTGCAACGGCAAGTCGGTGTTCTTCACCGGCGACCACGAGCCCTACCAGAACATCTACGATCCGGCCGACCCCGAATACGCCGAGTACCAGCGCATCATCGACGAGAAGGAAGAATCGATCGTCGAAGCGATCCGCGGCGTCGATATCCTGATCGCCGATTCTTCCTATACCGCGGGCGAATACCCGGCGAAGCGCGGCTGGGGTCATGGCACCTTCGATTCGAGCATTGCGCTCGGCAAGCGCGCCGGTGCGAAGACGGTGATCTGCACCCACCACGAGCCGACGCGCTTCGACGACGACCTCGAACGCGTTTTCAACGAGGCGCTGGAGCGCAATCCGCGCGGCGCAGGCGATCCCGAAGTCCTGCTGGCCCGCGAAGGGCTCGAAATCGAGCTTTAGTGCCCGCCCTTGCTTCCGGGGTGCGGGCGTCCGCCCGATTTCCCGGGGCTGTACAGGGTTTAATCTGCGTGAAATCAACTTTTGTGCGGTGCAGCAGTATACTGCGTGGATAGTGAAAGTCGCAGGCAGCCCAAGTCTTTGCCTGCCTGCGCGTTATGCATCGGAGTTGATGAGGACATCATGATGAACGAAGGAAAAACGAAAGAAGAACTGGTCGGCTTCCTCCGGGAAAGCGTACGCCTGTTCGACGGTTTCGCCCCGGTCAGCGTCGAACGGATTGCCGACCTTTCGGAATTGCGTACCTTCGAGGGCAACGAGGCCATCATCGAATGCGGCGAGGAAGGCCGCTTCATCGGCGTCCTCGTCAGCGGCCACGCCGAAATATCGGTGGCCGACAACACCGGCGGCCGCGTCGTCATGAACCGGCTGGAAGCCGGCGAAGTGTTCGGCGAGATGTCCGTGCTGACGGGCGACCGCACCGTGGCCGACGTCATCGCCGGCAACCGTTGCTTCGTCCTGATGATTCCGCAAGCGGTGGTCAGCAGCCAGATACTCGTCAATCCCAAGGCCATCGTCTATCTTTCCAAGTTGCTGGCCGACCGCGCGCGTGCCCAGGCCGTCGATATCACCAGCAGCCAACTGCATGCGCGCGCCATCGCGCAGTCGGACGATCCCTACGCGCTGAGCCTGAAAACCAGCGTGCAGGGCAAGATACTCGCCCTCAACGTCGGCCTGTCGCAGATCCACTTCGGCATCTACGACACGCACGACGATTCGCGCGACGTGCATGGCATCATCGATTGCGCCGATTGTTCGGTGGCGCATGTCACCATCAATGCCGGCGGCGTCGTCACCCGGCGCGAACGCGCGCCGTTCCCGACTTCCGATCTGTTCCGGGTGATGTTCGAGTCGATGCAGCTGCTGGCGGACAAGTTCCTGTTCACGCCCTTCGACGTCATCGCCGTCGGCCATCGCGTCGTACATGGCGGGGCGAAGTTCTCCAGCGCTGCGGTCGTCACCCCGCAGGTGCTGGCGGATATCGAGGCGCTGGCGATCTTCGCCCCGCTGCACAATCCGCACAACCTCGATGGCATCCGCGAGGCGATGAAGTTCTTCCCGGACGTGCCCCATGTCGCCGTGTTCGACACCGCCTTCCACCAGAGCCTGCCGACCTATGCCTACCTCTACGGCCTGCCCTACGACTACTACAAGAAGGAAGGCATCCGCCGCTACGGCTTCCATGGCACCTCGCACCGCTTCGTTTCGCTGAAGGCCGCTGAAACCCTCAAGCGTCCGCTCGGCGAACTCGAAATCATTTCCTGCCACCTGGGGATAGGCGCATCGATCTGCGCCATCGATCACGGCCGCTCCGTCGACACGACCATGGGCATGACGCCTTCCGACGGCCTCATCATGCCGAGCCGCGCCGGCAGCATCGACCCGGCGGTGATGATCCACCTGATGGAGCATCACCACATGGGGCCGCAGGCGCTGAGCCAGCTCATCAACTCCGAAAGCGGCCTGAAGGGCATTTCCGGCATTTCGAACGACATCCACGAGATCGAGGCGGCGGCAGAGGACGGCCATCATCGTGCGCTGCTGGCGCACAAGGCCTTCTGCTACCAGATACGCAAGAACATCGGTGCCTACGTCGCGGCGATGGGCGGCGTCGATGTGCTCGCCTTCACCGGCGACATCGGCGAAACCAGTCCGGCGGTGCGCAGCCTCGCCTGCCAGGGACTGGCCTACATGGGGATCAAGCTCGACGAGGACAAGAACCGCCGGCTCGGTGCCACGCGCTCGCATGCCGTCATCTCGGCCGACGATTCGCCGGTGAAGATTCTCGTCGTCGCCAACAACGACGAGCGCCTGCTGGCCTGGGAAGCGCTGCGGGCCATCGAGCGCAACCAGATCACGCTGGCCATCAAGGGCCAGGCGGAGGCGCCGATTCCCATCGAGGTGTCGGCCCACCACGTGCATCTGGCGCAGGCCGATGTCGACAAGCTGTTTGGTCCCGGCCACCAGCTCACGCCCGAGCACGAACTGTCCCAGCCCGGCCAGTTCGCCTGCGCCGAGAAGGTGCACCTGATCGGCCCCAAGGGCAAGATCGCCAACGTGCGCGTGCTCGGTCCGACGCGCAAGGAAACCCAGGTCGAGATCGCCATGACCGAGCAGTTCAAGGTCGGCATCCAGCCGCCGATCCGCGAATCGGGCGATCTCGCCAACACGCCGGGCATCGTCCTCGAAGGCCCGGCCGGGACGGCGACCCTGGAGCGCGGCGTCATCTGCGCCCAGCGTCACATCCACATGTCGCCGGAGGATGCGATGCGTTTCCGCCTGCGCGACAAGTACGTCGTGCGCGTGCGCGTCAAGGGCGACCGCGAACTGATCTACGGCGACGTCGTCGTGCGCGTGAATCCCAACTACCGTCTGGCCATGCACATCGACACCGACGAAGGCAACGCGGCCAACATCAGCACGGGCATGCAGGGCTACATCGAGGACATCCAGAGCCGGGGTTGAGGGTTGCCGGCCCGGCGCACGCCGGGCTCAGGACGCTGACGACTCGCAGCCGACGATGCGGTCGCGGCCGGTTTCCTTGGCGACGTACATGCGCTGGTCGGCGATTTCGACCAACTGGCGCCAGTCCGCGGCGTTGTCGCGGATGCGCTCGGCGACGCCGATGCTGGCCGTCATCGGCGTGCCGTCGGGGCGCAGGCCGAAGCCGCGCTCGCGGAAGCGCGTCAGCGCCTTGCAGGCCATCGGTGCCGTCGTGTTGGGCATGATGAGGATGAATTCCTCGCCGCCCCAGCGCGTCAGCATGTCGCCCATGCGCAGGTGCGCCTTGATCGACTCCGTGGCGTTGATGATGACCTTGTCGCCGGCATCGTGGCCGAACTGGTCGTTGACCTGTTTGAAGTGGTCGAGGTCGAGGAAGATCGCCGTGAGCGGATTGCCGCTGCGGGTGGAGAGCAGGAACTGCAGTTCCATCAGTTCCTCGCCGCTCTGGCGCGAGAAGCAGCCGGTCATGCCGTCGCGGATCGCCTCGCGCACCAGGACGATGATGAAGGCCAGCTGGGACAGCCCGGCCAGCGTGGAAACGCCGGCGATCAGCAGCATCAGCCAGAACGAGGCGGCAAAGGTCGGCCAGTCCAGCACCGGCAGTTGCAGGTAGGCCGACAGGGACTGGATCAGCAGCAGCGGCGAGATGAAGCACAGCGCTTCGACCAGCGTCAGCGGGAAGATCGACAGGCCGGCCAGCATGACGAAGGGCAGGAAGGCGTAGCCGGTCGAGAAGGCGGCCTGGAGTCCATGCAGCTGGAACTGCGCCATGTGCTGGTAGCTGAACATGAAGAACAGGGTCGGAATCGCCATCAGCAAGCCGAGCGAAAAATAGGCGTCCTTCATGCTGTTCATCTTGCGCGCGGCGAACAGCACCAGGCAGAAAGCCAGGGTGGCGACGACCCGGGCGATCACCAGCGGGATCCAGACCTCGCGCGGGAAGGCGGCGACGTCGACGACGATCCACAGCGGCGTCAGCAGGGCGAACAGGCCGGCGATGAGGCGCACGCGCGAGACGATCATCGTCGTGCGCCGCTTGTCGAGCAGGGAAATATGCTGGCGCGCCCAGAGCAGCCAGCCGACCTCCTGGTCGCTCATTTCGATGAGTACGGCGGCCCAGGCGTGGTGCCAGATGTGACGGAACGTATTATTCATGACGGGACCGCGCGGGCCGGTGGAGATCAACCGGAACACCCGGTTTTGAGTAGGGTTTTTGTCGCCTATTGACTCCGCACATTCTACCTGCAACCGGGGGCGTGCCGGTTGCAGGGGGAGGCTTGTACGCCCTGCATTTACGCCGCATGCAGTTTTTCATACGCCGCCAGCAGTCGCTGGTGCAGGTCGCATCCGGCCAGCGCCAGTCCCGGCGCGGGCAGGCCGAGGAAGCGTTCTTCGCCGGCGAGCAGGGCTTCGGCCATCTGCAGCGCCTCTGCGCCGTAGAGATGCGACAGTGCCGGCCAGTAGGCCGCGGCGTCGCCGGCATCGTCAAGTCTGAGCAGCGTTTCGACGCAGCGGTAGATGCGGCGCCGGCCGGCGTCGAGCTGTTCGAAATGGCGCACCCAGTCGCAGCCCTCGCGCGCCGCGTCCGCGTCGCCGCAGGCCAGCGCCAGCATCAGCTTGAGCTCACCGATGCGCAGGTCCTCCCACAGTGAACCCGGGTCCGGGGCAAGGCCGATGACGCTGGCGACCGGGCGCTGGTCGGCGAGGTCGAGTTCGTTCAATGCGGCCAGCAGGTTGGCGCAGGCGTCGTCGTCGAGCTCCGGCAGGCTCAGGATGGCGGCGCGGATGGCATTGCCGACGCTGTTGTTTTCCCATTCCAGCTCGTCGAGCGGGTAGATCTCCGACATGCCGGGCACGATGATGCGGCAGGCATAGACGCCGAGGTGCCGGAAATCGGCGATGTAGATGTCGTGTCCGGCGGCGTGGATGCTGGCGACGAGCCAGGCGTAGTCCTCGGCCGTGGTGCCGCTGAAGTTCCAGTCGTGAAAGTCGAAGTCCGGCATCCTGCCGAGGAAGTTCCAGCTGATGATGCCGCTGGAGTCGACGAAATGGATTTCGATGTTCGGCGAACTGGCGATTTCCTCCAGGTCGAAGCCCGGCTCGGGAAAACCCGCCAGCGCGTCCAGGGCGCGTCCCTGCAGCAGTTCGGTGAGGGCGCGTTCGAGCGCGATCTCGAAGCGCGGATGGGCGCCGAAGCTGGAGAAGCAGCCCTGGTCCTGCGGATGCAGCAGCGTCACGTTCATCACCGGGTATTCGCCGCCGAGCGAGGCATCCTTGACCAGGATGC
>CAZWFC010000069.1:0-15340 GCA_964632965.1 uncultured Rhodocyclaceae bacterium | reverse complement strand
CCCAGGCGTTCTGCAGGGCGTTCGACAGCAGCGTGCCCGAGAAGCCGGCCGCCACGCCGACCGCGGCATAGGTGAGGGCCATGCCGAGCACGTAGGCCATGGACAGCACGAAGGCGCGGGCGTGGGTGACGGCGTGGCCGTGATTGACGATGATGCCCGACAGGATCGGCACCATCGGAAACACGCAGGGCGTGAAGGACAGCAGCAGGCCGAAGCCGAAGAAGCTCGCCAGCACCAGCCAGAAGCTGCCGTGCTTGAGGAGGCGGGCGATGCGCGAGGACTCGTCGCCGGAACCGTCGGCGGCGGCGCCGGCCGCGGCGTCCGGGGCGGAGCTCGCCGGCGGCGCCTCCGCTCCGCGCGCGGCAGCGGCCAGCGACTGCAACGACAGCGCCGCCGCTGCGCCTGCGGCGCTGATGGCCGCCGTCTGCGTCAGCGGCGGATAGCACCCCCCCTGGTCCCGGCAGCCCTGCGAGACGGCCTTCAGCGTGAAGTCCGTCGCCGCGCCGGTTTCGAGGGGAATCGTGATTCTCACGTCGCCGCGGTAGGTTTCCACCTTGCCGAAGAATTCGTCGTCCTTGACCTTGCCGGCCGGCAGCTTCGGCGCGCCGAGCGCAACCGTCGCCGGCTCGGCCGCGAAGCGGATCTTGTCGCGGTACATGTAGTAGCCGTCGGCGATCTTCCAGCGCGCCTCTATCGTTTTCGCGTCGAGGGCGCGCGCCGAGAAGACGTAGGCTTTTTCGGGTTCCAGCGGTTCGTTCGCCGCATGGCCGGAAAGGGCTGCCAGCCACAGCAGCAGGGGAAGGACAATGCGGATCAGCATGAGCGGGGGGTGTCCGGTGAGGTTTCGGCGGCGACCCAGGCCAGGTAGCCGGGCAGGCCGTGCGCGATTGGGACAGCGACGATCTCGGGAAGTTCGTAGGGGTGCGTCGCGCGGATCGCCGCCTCCAGCGCCGCGTAGCGTTCCGCCGTGGTCTTGATCAGCAGCGGCACTTCCTCGCTGTCCTCGGTCTTGCCCTGCCAGCGATAGACCGAGCGGCAGGGCGCGAGGATATTCACGCAGGCGGCAAGGCGCTGGCCGATCAGCCGGTCGGCCATGGCGCGCGCCGAATCGGCGTCCGGCAGGTTGGTGAGGACGAGCAGGGCTTCCATGCGGCGATTCTACCCGAGGCCCCCGTATTCGCTGGAGACAGGGCCCTTTGACCGCCTTATTGCGGCGATCGGGCGCGTTTGCCGTCGCCTAGAATCGGTGGGATCAGGAGCAGTCCGGAACGGGGGATCGGTTTGAGTTCGAGGGCAAACACGACGACGCGCGACGCCGACGCCGAAGAAGTGGCGCGCCTGGCGGCCGAAAGCCGTGCCGCGGTGGAGGCCTTGCGCCGCCAGAAGGCGGCCGGCGCGTCGAATACGCCGGCCGACCCGGTCGGGCAGGCCGCCCGCGCCGCTGACGAATGGCGCGCGCGCGACCAGGACGAAGTCCGGCAGGCCGAGGCGGCCGGCCGGCGCATACGCAGCGAAGCGGAGACGCTCGAAGCGACGCGCCGGCGCATCACCGCCGAGGCCAATTACCGCAAGAACGCCATCCTGCGTGCCGATGCCGACGCCGAAGCCGAGCGCCTGGCGCGCGAACGTCTCGACGCGGCGCGCGAAGCCGCCGACCAGCACCGCTTGTGCGAGATGGCCGAAACCGAGGCGGCGTCGCTGGCGAAGATACGCGCCAACACCGAGCGCGCGCTGGCCATCCAGGAGCAGGCCCGCGCCGAAGCCGAGCGCGCCCGGGAGCTGGCCGCCATTGCCCGGACCCAGGCGGAAAACGAGGCCGCCCAGCAGGCGCGCCGGCACGAGACGGCGGAAGCCGAAGCCCGCCGCAATGCCGAAGCGCGCCTCAAGGCCGAACGCGATGCCGAAGCGGCGGCAGGGGAACACTTGGCCGCCGCCGAACGATTGAACCAGGAACGCCAGGCGCGGCGCGCGGCGGAACTCGCCGCCGCCCGGGCGAAGCGCTCGCGCTTCGGGCTGGCCTGGGCGGCGCTGCGCTATGCCTCGCCGCTGACGGTGGCCGCTGTCGCGCTGTTGATCGGTTTCGGCGGCGGTGCCATCTTCTCCGGCAAGCTGACCATTGCCGCGGGCAGTGGCTTCTCCGTCTTGCCCGAAGACAGCCGCGGCGTGGAACCGCGCCTGCGCTTCGACGCCGACTTGCGTCTGCCCGGCCAGCCGCGGCCGGTCGTCGTCGACCTGCCCCAGTCCCGACCCGCGCGCTGAACCCGTCCTTCAGGACAATAGGCGGCGCCGCGTCAGGATCAAGGCGATCCAGAACGCCGCCGCGGCGACCCCGGCCAGCACCGCGACATGCAGCAGCGGCGCGTCCGGCACCTGACCGAAGAGCAGCGGGCGTATCAACTGCACGGCATGGGCCAGCGGCATTGCGTGGGTCGCCATCTGGAACCCCGCCGGCAGCTGGTCGACGGGGAAGAACACGCCGGAGAGCAGGGTCATCGGCGTGATGAACAGCGTGAAGTAGTACATGAAGAAGTCGTAGGACGGCGCCAGTGCGGTGACGATCAGCCCGAGCGCGGCGAAGCACAGCCCGGTGAGGAAGATCGCCGGCACCGCCCACAGCGCCAGCGGCGAATGCACGAAACCCAGCAGCGCGATGACGCCGAGTATCGCCGTGCCCGACAACGTCGCCTTGGCCGCCGCCCACAGCCATTCGCCGGCCACCACGTCGTCGAGCGACACCGGCGCGTTCATGATCGCCTCCCAGGTCTTCTGCACATGCATGCGCGAGAAGCCCGAATAGAGGGCCTCGAAGGAGGCCGCGTTCATGGTCGAGGCGCAGACGGTGCCGGCGGCGAGGAAGGCGATGTAGCTGACGCCGCCGACCTGGGGCAGCAGGCTGCCCAGCCCGTAGCCGAGGCCGAACAGATAGATCATCGGATCGGCGAGGTTGCCCAGCACCGACGGAATGGCGAGCTTCTTCCACACCATGTAGTTGCGCCGCCAGACGGCGAAGGCGCGGGTGCTCAGTTCGGGCAGCAGGGAACGGTTGTTCATCGGTCGCTCAGTCTCTCAATTCGCGTCCCGTGAGTTTCAGAAACACGTCTTCGAGGTTGGCCGGCCGGTGCAGGGTGCGCAGGCCGGGCCGTTGTTCGAGGTGCGCCAGCAGCGGCAGGGCGTCGGTGACGTAGCAGAAGGCCGTCTCGCCCGACACCTCGCAGCGTTGCGTGAATTGCCCGGCTTCGGCCGCCGCCCAGCCCGGCGCGTCCTCGCCATAGACCTCCACCACCTGCGGCTCGATCTGCCCGGCGATGAGCTCGCGCGGCGAACCCTGGGCGATGATGCGGCCGGCGTCCATGATGGCGAGGCGCTGGCACAGGCGCTCGGCCTCGTCCATGAAGTGCGTCGTCAGCAGGATGGTCTTGCCGTCGGCGAGCAGTTGCTTCAGGCGTTCCCAGATCAGGTGGCGCGCCTGCGGGTCGAGGCCGGTGGTCGGCTCGTCGAGGATCAGCAGGTCGGGGTCGTTGATCAGGGCGCGCGCCAGCGTCAGGCGCCGCTTCATGCCGCCCGACAGCACGCGGATGCTGGTGTCGGCCTTGCCGCCGAGGCCGGCGAATTCCAGCAGGCGCGGAATGCGTGTGCGGATGTCGCGGTCGTGAAGGCCGAAGTAGCGGCCATAGACGAGCAGGTTCTCGGCGCAGGTGAAGTCCGGGTCGAGGTTGTCGAACTGCGGCACGACGCCGACGCGCATCCGCGCCTCGCGCGCCTCGTCCGGCACCGGCCGGCCGGACAGGGTGACGGCGCCGGAAGCCGGCGCGGTGAGGCCGAGGCAGCAGCGCAGCGTGGTGGTCTTGCCGGCGCCGTTGGGGCCGAGCAGGCCGAAGCAGGCGCCCGGCGTGAGTTCGAAAGAGACGCCGGCGACGACTTCGCGCCCGCCGTAGGACTTGCGCAGGTCGCCGACGACGAGCGGACTGCTCAAGGATTCCACGCGTCGTGGATGATGCGGCGGATGATGTGCAGGCGACGATGAAAGAAATGGTCGGCGCCCGGGATCACGCTGACGGCGAGGTCCAGCGGTTCGGCCCACTGCAATACGTTGGTCAGCGGCACCGTCTCGTCGGCGGCGCCGTGGATGACGATGGTATCGGGGGTGACGGCCTCGGTCGCGTACTGCCGGTCGCCCTCGACGAAGCCGGCCGCCGTGCCGACCAGCACCAGCCGCCGCGCCGGCAGGCCGGCCTCGGCGAGTTGCTTCGCCAGCCGCGTGACGACGAAGGCGCCGAAGGAAAAGCCGGCGAGGTACACCGGCAGGCCGTCGCCGAAGCGCTCGCGCGCATGATCGTGCACGATGCGCAGGTCGTCGGTCTCGGCGATGCCGCGGTCGTGCGTGCCCTGCGAGCCGCCGACGCCGCGGAAGCTCGGCCGCAGCGTGTGGCAGCCGAGTTCGCGAAACGCCTTGGCCAGCGTCGTCACCACCTTGTTGTCCGCCGTGCCGCCGAACAGCGGATGCGGATGGGCGATCAGCGCAATGCCCTTGGCGTCGTCCTGCGGCTCGATGAAGACTTCGATGGCGCCGCCGGGGCCGGCGAGAAACGTATGTTCGTGGCGCGACATGGCGGCCTCAGATCTTCAGCCGGTCGACGATCTCGCCCTTGGCCAGATGCCGGTCGACGATCTCGTCGATGTCTTCGCGGTCGACATAGGTGTACCAGACCGCTTCCGGATAGACGACCAGCACCGGCCCCTGGTCGCAGCGCTCCATGCAGCCCGCCGAGTTGATGCGCACCTGACCCGGCTTGTTCAGGCCGAGCGCCTTGACGCGGTCCTTGGCATAAGTGCGCAACTCCTCGGCGCCGAGCGCGTTGCAGCAGGTCTCGCCGGGCTTGCGCTGGTTGGTGCAGAAGAAGACGTGGTATTTGTAGAAGCTCATCGTGGTGTCCAATTGTTCATTGCAATTCATGGAAGTTCCTGGCCGGAAAAGTCAGAGAGGTTTCGTCCCGCTAAAGGAATGGGTTGACGAGCGTCAGACTTCCGTCGATGACTTGGCCGTGCTGCATGTCTTCCGTATAGAGAACCGGGCAGCCCGCCAACAATGCGGCAGCCAGGATCAGGCAGTCGAACCAGGAAAAGCCGTCGCGGAGCCAGAGTTTCCAAGCTAACTCGATGGCAGCCATATCTACGGCGACGACAGTACGCGCAAGTGTGCGTACGCTTTCGATCTCCCGCACGACATCGGTTCGCGGTACGCCGTATTTGCGATGCAACACGTTGCCGGCTTCGCTCAATACTTGCGTCGAAATAACAGGCCGGCCAGCCAGGAGCCTTTCAGCGACAGCGCGTTTGGCGACATCGTCGCTCAACGCATAGAGCACGACATTGGTATCGAGAAAAAAGCTTTCAGCCGCGGGCATTGGCTTCTTCCCTATCCGGCATGGGTTTGCCACCGAAGGGGATGCGCACTTTCGATAGATGCGTCAACGCTTCGGTTTGCGCTGCCGTCAGTTGTCCGGCGGCGGAGACATCCACCCGATAGCGCTGCTCAAGGAATTCGATGAAATCCAGTGCTTCGCGTGCCGCCGGTTCAGGCAATTTCAGGCTGTGTTGATATATCGTTTCCGCCAAAGTCATTTCTCTATCCCCCATTTCTGCCGGGTTCGATCATAGCCGTCATCTTAGCCCAGAGATACGGAATAGGCAGTTCAAAGGCCAAGGACCCGGTGTCTCGAACCCGCAAAATCCAAGCGGTCGAGCTACTTGCCGACGCTACGGTGCCGGATACTTCGCCGCGTTCTTGACGATCTTGTCGCGGGCGGCGGCGATGAGGTCGATGTCGAGGGCGTCGGCGAGCTCGACCAGATAGATCAGCGTGTCGGCGACCTCGTCGCGGATCTCGGCGAGCTTCTCGGGCGGCGGGTTCATGCTCTGCTCGGGGGTGGCCCACTGGAAGTGTTCGACGAGTTCGGCGGCTTCGACGATCATCGCCATGGCGAGGTTCTTGGGGGTGTGGAACCGGCGCCAGTCGCGGGCGGCGGCGAAGTCGCGCAGGGCGTCGCGCAGGGATGGCAGGTCGCTGATGTCCTTGTTCATTCGGGTGTCCGGTTTCCGTGATCGAGATTATTTTTTGCAGTGGCCGCCCTGCTGGAACGGGTTGAGCAGGTTCCGGCAGATCCAGAGCGCGACGGTATAGCGCCATCCCGTACCCTCCGCCTCGTATCGATCCAGCCGCAAAGTGAAGAGCAGTTCGCGCGGCCAGTCGAGAAAGACGACGGTCGCAGGTATCAAATTGAAGACGACGTCCATCAGCAGCGCGACGACGGCGGGCGGCGCCAGCAATACCCTGGGGACGACGGAGAGCGCCGGCCAGGCCGCCTTGGCGGCCATGGTGACGACGAAAAGCAGATAGAAAACGTAGGTGTAGATCGTCCAGTCGATCACGCCGGAATCGATGAGGGTCGGCACGTCATTGCCCTTTCGGTTGCGCGTTCATTTCTTCTCCATGCGCAGCATCATCAGCCACGGCAGCGCCAGGAAGGGCCACAGCGTCGAGGCGAGCTTCGTCAGGCCGTGGAAGTTGAGGAACTGGCCGGGGTTCCAGGTCTGCCAGGTGTTGGCGAGGTAGGGGTTGTCCGGCGCGAGATTGACGAGCACGGTGGCGATCAGCAGGGCCATCGCGGCCAGGGCTTTTTGCAGGCGCGCCGGCAGCAGGCTGGCAACCAGCCACAGCCCGAGGCCGAGTCCGAGGCCGACGACGCTGCCGTAGGTGGTCCAGGCGAAGCCGTGCGCGGCGTCGAGGCTCAGCGCGAGGACGAAGCTCTTCAGGACCAGGGCCGTGCCGATGAGCAGGACGACGGGCAGGCGTTCCGCGTGGCGTACGAGGCGGGTGGCCAGCGTGGCGATGGCCAGCGTCTGGGCGCAGACGATGGCGGCTTCGATGTTGGCGAAGCGTTCGGCGGAGTAGGGCAGCGGCGCAGGCAGGTCGAGCAGGCTGCGCAGGTCGCCGTTGCCGAACAGCAGGGTTTCGGGGGTGAGCTGGGTCAGCAGCCACAGGCCGAGCAGCAGCAGGCCGGCGTCGCCCATGCCGCCGGCCAGGACCAGGCGCACGCGCAGCGCATGCAGGCGTCCGCCGTCGAGCAATTGATGGCCCCAGCGCGCGCCGGCGAGCGCGCCGAGCAGCGTGCCGATGCCGTTGCAGGCGAGATCGACGCTGGAGGGGATGCGGCTGGGCAGGTAGTTCTGCAGGCTTTCCAGCGCCAGGCTGAGGACGATGCCGCACAGGGTGGCCAGCAGCACGGCGCCGCTGCGGCCGAGGCGCGGCTGTAGCGCGGGGACCCAGAGAAAGCCCAGCGGCAGGTAGGCGACGATGTTGGTCGCCAGGTCGAAAGCCGTGGTGTAGCGTGGCCAACCGGCCAGCAGGAAGTCGGTCGGGGCCACGCCCGAATCGCGCCAGCCGGCGAAGGGGTGCAGGCTGGCATAGACCGCCAGCAAGGAATAAGCGACCGCGAGGTAGAGGCTGAGATGCGAGGAGGCTGCCGGCGGCCGCAAGCGCAGGCCTTCCCTAGGCGCGGTGCGGCGGTGCCAGGCGTTCGCGCAGGCGGCGCAGGATCTCGGCGGGCGCGAGCCGGGCCGGATCGAAGTGCGGCAGTTCGATGCCGTCGAGCGTGTTCTTGACCAGCAGGCCGAGGTCGGTGTCGCCTTCCATCAGCAGGCGGCGGCTGAAGAACAGCGTGTCCGGGTCTTCCTCGCGCGCCATCAGGGCGATGAAGTCGCGGCTCTTCGCCGAGATGGCGAGGTCGGGCTTCTCGGCGTCGAAGATGGGGCGGAAGCCACGCGCGGAATAGGCGAAGCGCAGGGTCAGGCCGGCGTCCAGCACGCGGATGGCGAAGCGCTTGCCGATCAGCGGCGCCAGCGGCTCGCGCGGGATCATGCGGCCGAGCGCGAGGTTGAGCGCGCTGACGAAGGCCAGGCTGGGCGGCAGTTGCGGCAGCCTGGCGCCGATGCGCGCCAGCGGGGCGGGGAGGGTGAAGTCGGGCAGTTTGAAGGTCATGCGAGTTCCTCCGCCGGGCCGTCCCAAGGAGGGACAGCCATGGCTATGTGAGCGAAGCGATCAACAGTCACCCCCTTCCGCGGGAAGGGGGGCGGGGGGCAGGTTGTCATATGTTCTCAATGAGTTCGAGGCCGGGCTTGCCGTGCCAGAAGCCGTTGCAGCTGCCCGACGGCATGGTACCCGAGGCGGCCTGGGCGGCGGCAGCACCGGTGAGTTGGCCTTCGAGGGTCTGGCGGAACAGGTCGATGACCGCGTCCGTGCCTTCGGCCTGCGGGCTGATGCGCACGACATCGACGCCGGCGGCAGCCAGTCCCGGCAGCTCGCGCAGCAGGTCGTAGGTTTTCGCCGACAGGGTCTGGATGCCGTTGAGAACGAGGAATTCCTCGTTCTCGCGCGTCTTCAGCATGAGACCGTCGGGGAACTCGACGCACTTGAATTCGCAGGTGTCCTTCTGCAGGTTGAAGCGCCGCGCCGTGAAGCAGCGCGCCGACCACGCCAGCGGCAGGCGGCCGTGGGCGAAGACTTCCGTCTCCATGCCCGCCGGCTTGTCGGCCATGATGCCGGCGAGCAGTTCGCGGCCGGCCTCGGGCGGCATCACCCAGCGCCGCGCGCCCATGTCGGCGAGCAGGCGCAGCGTCTGGCTGTTGAAGACGTTGAGCGACATGCCGGCGACGAAGGGAATGCGCTTTTCGGCGAGCATATGCACCGCGCCCATTTCGTTGGCCTCGACCATGAAATGGTTGTTGTCGACGAGGCGGCGCAGGGCTTTCAGGTCGGATTCGGACTCGATCAGCGCCTGGCTGGCGAGCACGACTTCCTTGCCGGCGTCGGCGAGCTGCGAGGCGATCTCCAGCCAGTCGTCGGCGCGCAGTTCGTGGCGGCGCGAACAGACGGTCTCGCCGAGGTAGACGATATCGACGGGCTGGTTGGCGACCGCGGCGTAGAAGTCGAGCGTGCGTTGTTTCGGCCAGTAGAACAGGTTGGGGCCAAGGGCTATTTTCATGCTTACTTCCAGGGCCGGTTGTAGGCGCCGAGGGTGTGCGACTGGCCTTCGGAGATCTTGTTGAGTTCGGCCATCCAGGCCGGCTTCGGCGCGAAGTGCGCGGCGTCCTTGCCGCACGAGTCGATGGCTTCGCGCCAGACCTTGGTCACCTGGGCGACGTAGGCGGGGCTGCGCTGGCGGCCTTCGATCTTGATGGCGCGGATGCCCATCTCCATCAGCTGCGGCAGCAGTTCGAGCGTGTTGAGGCTGGTCGGCTCCTCGATGGCGTAGTAGGTGGCGTCGTCGACTTCGAAGCGGCCCTTGCACAGCGTCGGATAGCCGGCGCGCTCGCCCTCGGCGAAGCGGTCGATGAGGATGCCGGCCAGGCGCGTTTCCATGCCCTGCGGCGTCTGCTCCCAGCGCACCGACTTGCCCGGCGAGCAGGCGCCGTTGCAGTTGGGCGAAGTGCCGGTGGCGTAGGCGGAAAGCGCGCAGCGCCCTTCGACCATGACGCACAGGCCGCCGAAGCCGAAGACCTCGATCTCGACCGGCGTGTTCTTCACCACCTGTTCGACCTGCGCCAGCGAGAGCACGCGCGGCAGCACGGCGCGCTGGATGCCGAAGCGTTCGCGGTAGAAGTTGATCGCCTCGTAGCTGGTGGCCGAACCCTGCACCGACAGATGCAGCCGCAGTTGCGGGTGGGTGCGGCGCGCGTAGTCCATCAGGCCGATGTCGGCGAGGATGATGGCATCGACGCCGTAATCCGCGGCGCGGTCGACGGCGGCGGTCCAGCGCGACCAGTTGCCGTTCTGCGGATAGGTGTTGAGGGCGATCAGCGCCTTGACGTTGCGATCATGCGCGTAGCGGATGCCTTCGCGCAGCGAGGCGTCGTCGAAGTTGAGGCCGTTGAAGTTGCGGGCGTTGGTATCGTCCTTGAAGCCGGCATAGACGCAGTTGGCGCCGTTGTCGACGGCGGCCTTCAGCGCCGGCAGGCCGCCGGCGGGACAGACGAGTTCGGGAAGCTGCGCGTGGGTCATGGGCAGAGGGTCATACGTCACAAACTTGGGGGAAACGGACTATAGGCATAGGGTAGCACCATGGGCTTGACTTGCATCAAAGACCCGGAGGATTGCCGAATGCCCCTATATTTACAAGGTATTCGCCGCGGCATTGACGTGCGTCAACGGTGGTCGGGGTACCGTCCGGGATCGGCGATCCCGATGCTAGAGTGAAATATTGGGGTTGTCTGAGGGAGCCGGGATGGGCAACAGAATGACGGGTATCGACGAATCCGGAATCGCGAACGGGCATGAGATGCCCAAGGCGGGAGTGTTTGCGCCCGCATTGCTGGCGGCGGGTGCATGGACCTTGCTGTTGGGTTTGTCCTTGGGCATCAACCTGAACGAGCATCGCGAGGATGCGCGCACGCATGCCAGGTTCGTCGCCAATGCCTATCTGGACAAGGACATCGCCGTGCGGCGCTGGATTTCCGGGCATGGCGGCGTGTATGTGCCGCCGACGGACAACACGCCGCCCAATCCCTGGCTCAAGGTGCCCGAGCGCGACGTCGTCACCACCGCAGGCAAGGCCCTGACTCTGGTGAACCCGGCTTATGCCACGCGCCAGTTGATGGAGGATTTTTCCGCCGCCTACGGCATCCAGGGCCATCTGACCGCACTCCAGCTCAAGAATCCGGGCAATGCGCCCGACGAGTGGGAGCGGGCCGCGCTCCGGAAGCTCGATGGCGGCGAGAAGGAAATCAGCGAAGTGGTCGATCGCCAGGGCGTGCCCGTGCTGCGCCAGATGCGGCCTGTTTATATGGAAAAGGGCTGCCTCCGCTGCCATAGCGACATGGGTATTCCGCTCGGCGGGCTGCGCGGCGGCATCGGTGCCGCGGTGCCGCTCGAACCCTACCTCGAACTGGGGCGGGCGGCGGTACGCAAGGCCATCGGCACCCACGGAATCATCTGGCTGGTCGGCCTCACCGGCATCGGCATTTCCTGGCGGCGCAGCCGCGACCGGCGCCTGGAACGGGCGCGCACCGAGGATGTCGCGCGGCGCGACGAGCGCCGCATGATCGAAGTGCTTTCCCTCAGCGAGCGGCTGGAGAAACTCGACGAGCGCGAAGTCATCCAGGAAGGGCTCGAACTGGCGGTGCGGCTGACCGACAGCCGCATCGGCTACTTCCATTTCGTGAACGACGACCAGAACACCATCGAGCTGGTGACCTGGTCGAAGGCGACCCTCGAACACTATTGCAAGGCGGCCTACGATACGCACTATCCGCTCGACCAGGCCGGCGTCTGGGCCGACTGCGCCCGGCTGCGCGAGCCGGTGGTGCATAACGACTATCCGAACCTCGTCACCCGCCGCGGCCTGCCCGAAGGACACGCCCCGCTGCAGCGCCACATGAGCGTGCCCGTCGTCGAGGCCGGACAGGTGCGCATCATCATGGGCGTCGGCAACAAGGAAAACCCCTACGACCACGACAACGTGCGCCTGCTGCAGATGCTGGCCAACGACCTGTGGAAGCTGATCCAGCGCCGCCGTTCCGACCTCGATCTGCGCGCCAGCGAACGCCTGCTGCGCGAGGCCCAGACGCTGGCGCGCATGGGCAGCTGGAACTTCGACCACCAGAGCGACGAATCGACCTGGTCGGGCGAGATGTACGCGATTTTCGAAGTCGATCCGGCGACCTTCAAGCCGACCCGCGAAAGCATCATCGCCCTGCTGCACCCGGACGACCGGGCGCCCGCCGAGGCCGCCTTCCGCAAGGCGCTCGACGAGCACCGCGAGTACGACGCCACCCATCGCGTGCCGCTGGCGGCGGGCCGCGTCAAGCTGGTGCGCTTCCGCGGCGTGACGCAGTACGCGCCCGACGGTACGCCGCAACTCAGCCGGGGAACGGCGCAGGACGTGACGGAAAAGAAGGAAGTCGAACTTCTGCGCCGCAGCGAGGCCAACCTGTCGGCGCTGATCGAGAACACCGACCGCATGATCTGGTCCATCGACCCGGAACGGCGGCTGGTGGTCGGCAACAGCCTGTTCCTGGACGGCGTCGGCCGGCTGATCGGCCGCAAGCCGGAACCCGGCGAGATCATGCCGCCGGCCGATTTCTTGCCGGCCATGGCGCACGAATGGCACGAGTATTACCGGCGTTCCCTGGAGGGTGAGAAGTTCTCCGTCGAAACGCTGGTGCCGGGGGCGGGCGAAGTGCCGCGCTGGATCGAATTCAGCTTTTTCCCCATCGCCGACGACGACGGGCAGATTCTCGGCGTCACGGTGTTCGGCCTCGACCTGACGGAGCGTCGGCAAATGGAGGAGAGCCAGCTCAAGACGCTGACCCAGATGTCGCGGGTGATGCGCGAACTGGAGGCGCACCACGGCAAGACGCTGCAGACCAACCGGCTCAACGACCTGCTGCAGAGCAGCCGCAACGAGAAGGAGGCGCTCGACGTCATCCGCCTGTCGCTCGCCGAAATCTTCGCCGGCCAGTCCGGCTGCCTGGCGCTGGTGCTCGGGCGCGACCGCGAACTGGAGCGCGTCGCCTGCTGGGGCAGTTGCGACCACGTGCCGCTGGCATTCCAGGTGGACGACTGCTGGGCCCTGCGCCGCGGCGAGGTTCACGAGGCGCGGCGGCCGGAAGACCTCGTCTGCGCGCATTTCGACATCCCGCCCGAGCACGGCTACCTGTGCCTGCCGCTGACGGTACGCGGCGACACGCTCGGCCTGTTGCATCTCGAATACCCGGAAGGCGCCAACGACGAGGATCTGACCGAGTTCAAGGACATCGCCCGCTCGGTCGGCGAGACCATCAAGCTGTCGCTGTCGAACCTGCGCCTGCGCGTCGCGCTGCAGGAACAGGCGACGCACGATTCGCTGACCGGCCTGTTCAACCGCCGCTATCTCGACGACACCCTGCCGCGCGAGCTGCACCGCATCCAGCGCCGCAAGGGGTTATTGGCGGTGGCGATGCTGGACATCGACCACTTCAAGCGCTTCAACGACACCATGGGCCACGAGGCCGGCGACCTGGTGCTGCGCGAGATCGGCCGCATCCTGCGCGAGAACCTGCGCAAGAGCGACATCGGCTGCCGCTACGGCGGCGAGGAGTTGGTGGTCATCATGCCGGACTCCGGCATTGAGGATGCGCGCACGCGCATGGTGGGGGTCTGCGATCTGATCCGCAACATGAAGGTGCGCTATCGCGGCGACGCCCTGCCCGAAGTGACGGTGTCGGTGGGCATTGCCGGCACCAACCGGCATTTCACCGACGAGGTGGCGCTGCTGCGCGCGGCCGACGACGCGATGTACGCCGCCAAGGAGGCCGGTCGCGACCGCATCGTGGTGGCCGACTCGCCTCCGGCCCCGGAGTAGTCGGCGACAGCCGCGCCGGCCGTCAATCCTGATCGAGCTCCAGGCCGAGGATTTCCGATGCGGTCTGCACATGGAGGTAATGCTCGCCGCTGCGCGCGCTGAAGGTCACGACCGTCGCGCCGCCGCTGCACGATTGTTCTTCCACCGCGACCTCGAAACGCGCATCGGTCACGCGCAGGCTGCATGGCGCGTCGCCGACGCGGGTCATGCGCAACTGCCGTCGGCCCGGCCGCAGCGCGCCCAGGGGGATGAAATACCCGTCCGCGGCGGACGTGCGCCAGGCGGCGAGTTCCGTCGCGCGCCAACGTCCGTCGGCCGCGGCGTTCGATGCCACCGGGTAGCGCCGGCAGTGTTCCTTCGTGTACCTGAGCAGTTGGAACAGGGCTTCGACCTCGGGCGCCGATACGGCGTCCAGGTAGCGGCGGACGTGGTTCCCGGCGGCTTCGGCCTGCGGTCGGAAGCTCAGGCGGCCGCTGCATTCGCCTTCGTGGCAATTGGCGCAGACCGTATTGAAGCGGACAACGGTGGCCGGTGCGATGCCGGCTCCCCATGCGCATGACACGGCCAGCAGCGCCAGCAGCATTGCCGCCCCGGATTGTCGGTCCGGCCGCATTTAGCGCACCTTGATTTCGGTCCACATGCGCGCCAGCGCGCGCCGCGTCTTCGGGTCGAAGTCGCGCAGCATTTCCAGCGTGGAGAGCGCCTGCGGCGGCGGCAGCAGGGCCGGTTCGGCGGCGATCGCGGCGCGGATGTAGGGCGTGGCGGCGGCGTTGGTGTTGCCGGCGCCGATCAGGTTGGAGACATCGGCGGCGTTTTCGCCTTCGAGCATGAAGTCGATGAAGCGGTGGGCGAGGTCGGGCCGCTGGCCGGAGCGGTGGATGACGAAGCTGTCCACCGCCAGCACCGCGCCTTCCCTGGGGATCGCGAAGCCGATGGCGAACGGCCGGTGCGCGGCCCGCGCGTCTTCGCGCGCGCGGAACATGTCGTTCGAGTAGCCGTGGGCGACCCAGATGTTGCCGACGGCGAGGTCCTTGATGTAGGTGCTGTTCGAGAAGGTCGCCCAGTAGGGTTTGGCGCGCAGGATCAGGCGCTTGGCGGCCTCCCAGTGCGCGGCGTTCCGGTCCTGCACCGAGTGGCCGAGATACTTCATCGCCGCCGCCATGAGTTCGCGCTGGCTGTTCAGCACCGTGACGCGGCCGCGAATCCTTTCTAGATGGCGCGGCTCGAAGATCAGCGCCCAGGTGTCGGTGGGCAGGTTCAGGGCGCGCAGCTTCTCGACGTTGTAGCCGATCAGCGTCACCGTCGTGGCATAGGGCACTGCGTGGCGGCTGCCGGGATCGAACCACGGTTCGCGAAAGCCGGGCTTGACGTTGCCGAGGTGAGGCAGCAGCGATTTGTCGAGCGGGCGCAGCGCGCCGCGCCGGATCAGCGATTCGACGGCGTTGCCGGTGGGCACCAGCAGGTCGTAGCCGACCGCGCCGGCCTCCAGCTTGGCCAGCATTTCCTCGTTGTCGGAGTAATAGTCCTGCTTCAGCCGGCAGCGGCAATGCGCTTCGAAGCGCTGCACCGTGTCCTCGGAGATGTAGTTGTTCCAGTTATAGAGGTAAAGCGTGTCGGCGGCATGGGCCGGGAAGATGCCGGCCATTGCCAGCAGCATGGCCAGGAAGCGCAGCAGGCAGGACAGCCGGAGGCTTCCCATATCCTCAATGCGTCGTCAGGTAGCAGCGTGGCAGTGTCGCCCAGGTGCGCTGGCCGGGGCGCGCATCGGCGCGGGCGGCGAGCACGAGGGTGGCGCGACCGGCATCGCCGTCTGCGGCCCCTGGCGGGAAGTAGAAGCCGCGGCGGTAAGGCGGCAGCGCGTCGCGCGGCAGGTCGACGCGCCCCCTGGCGGCATCGATGCGGACGGGACGCGGCGCGGCGCCATTGACGCTCATGCCTTTGGC